>CAZOXI010000576.1:0-2961 GCA_964583445.1 uncultured Bacteroidaceae bacterium
CATCCTTTTCATGCCCGCAGACCGGGCGCCCGGTCTGCCGGATCACGATGCTATTCTTGCATGGAACATAGATTATACCGACTCATTTCCAAGTAATTGCATTATGCTGAATAGATATCCGGATAAATAATACTGTCAGCTATTTTCTGGTTACTTCTGATGGAAGCTTATCGAAGAATTTGCGAAAGGTTTTGGAGAAATACCCGGGATCATCAAACCCAACCATATAGGAAATTTCTGCAATGTTGCCTACATTTTTGTTGAGCAGTTCCATGGCCCTGTGCATGCGGACCGATGTGATGAATTGGATCGCCGACATGTTAATAATAGCCTTAAGTTTTCTGTGCAGTTGGGACTGGCTGAGCCCTGCATCTTTTGCAAATGCTTCAACAGAGTATTGGATATTTTCCATGTTTTTTTCAACAAGTCCAAGCAAGGTTTCTATGAAGGATGCATCATGTGAGGAGACGGAAATTTCAGCAGGTTTTATGATGCTATTGCTGCTGAATTTTATACGCAATGCATTCCGGTTATCAATCAGGTTACCAACTCTTGTTCTTAATTCTTCTGCATTAAAGGGCTTGGTAAGGTAATCATCAGCTCCCCACTTCAGACCGGCGATCTTGTCAGTCATATCTGCCCTGGCTGTCAGCAGAATGATTGGAATATGGCTTGTTTTCTCACTGTTCTTTAACTGTTCGCACAATTTGAAGCCATCGATGCCCGGCATCATGATATCACTGATAATTAAATCGGGGATGGATTCCTGCGCCATTTTAAATCCATCAGATGCATTTGCCGCCTGTAAAATCCTGTAATTTTCATGGATACTTTCTATGATGTATCGTCTGACCTGCGCATGGTCCTCCACAACCAATACCCATGGCTTTTTGTTCGTCGAAGTGCTTGTTTTGGTGCGTGGATCAAAATATTCTTCGGGTATGACCGGTTGCAAGGATATTGCACCGGGTTCTTCCAGGGATTCGATTTCAAAAATTTCATCCAGGGAAAGGTGTTGTTTTCCGTAGGGAATCCGGACCCTGAATATCGTCCCTGCTTCCGGGGTGCTCTGTACATCAATTTCCCCTTTATGCACACGAATAAGTTCATTTACAATCGAAAGTCCTACACCTGTGCCTTCATGCCCGGAAACAGGTAAGCTGTCTGCCTGGTAGAAACGGTCAAAAATAAAGGGCAGCTGATCAGGTTCAATTCCAACACCTGTATCCTCAATCCTGATTTCCAGGAATTTGATTTTTTGATCCTCCCTGGTAAGATCCATTGAAACAGTTATTTTTCCTTTTTTTGGGGTGAATTTGAATGCATTGGAAATCAGATTATTCACAATTTTATCGAGAATATCAGGATCAAAATAGATGCTGTTTCTTACTTCACTTTCTAGTAGTTCCATGCTGACTTTTACCTCCAATTTGATGGATTTCTGATCTGCCAGGGAAGTATACGAATGGACAAGGCCTTTGATAAAGTTCACTATGTCGCCCTGGTGCGCTTTCAGGGAATAGATTCCGCTCTCTATCTTTGACAGATCAAGCAGTTGGTTGATCAATTCAAGCAGTCTGGATGCATTGGTGTGCATTATTTTATACACATTATTGGTGTGCGGATCAGTGTTTTCTCCGATCAATTCTTCGAGCGGACCTTTGATCAGGGTAAGGGGTGTGCGGAATTCATGGGAAATATTTGTATAGAATTTTGATTTAAGCAGGTCTATTTCTTTCAATTTTACGGTTTCAATATTTGCGATTCTCATCTGGTTTCGTAACCTCATTCGCGATAATTCATACCTGCGGATGATATACAGTAACAAAAGCAGGATACCAGTGTAGATGAACCAGTTCCAATTTACATCAGACCACAGACCCTCGTTATCGATGGGCAGATCCATATCATCAAAGGCTACATTGCTCCCGGAAAAAGAAAGCAACAGCACGGATGAAGTTGAATGGAAATGATCAGTGTGATCTATCTTAACCGGTAAGCTTTGGGTACATGCCGAAAGTGGAAATAGCAGCAAAAGCACCAGGAATGGAATGAGGAACAAATGATCCCGGTTGCACCTGTAATGAAAAACAGTCATGCGTGCTGCCCATTAATTTGAGAAAATACTCAATTGAACAAACAGTTTTATTCATCACATTGTTCCGCTGGCATGAACGTTTTCCACTAAACCTTATAATCTACGTATGAATCTCTCGCCCAATGGGATGGGGAGCTGATCGAAGCACCGTAAAAACGAACGCATCTATTATTCAGTCGTCTGACCAACCGCCTTCCAGTTCTGCAGATCATACACATAATCTGTCACCTCGAACCAATGCTTGATCTCATATTTCGTACGCGTTTTCAAGTCATTGTGCCAGGTGGTAAAGAATGTAGGCAGCGTGCGTGAAGTTGAATCTGTTTTCGTGGGATCATTTTCATCAAAGGCAATGGCACTTACATCCGCAATGTTCATCAGTCTCCAATCCTCCCTGAGCGGAAAATTGCTGTTGAAATCCTTCACCATTAACAATGCATTCAGATGCAGGAACCGCTCTAATGAGATTTTTTTCTCCTCTGTCCACTGAATGGGGGCTTTCGTGGTGATTTCACCTTCATAATGCCACCAGCTCGGACCATGATCGGATACGAGGATAATCTTCGTATTGTCATATATGCCGTTTTCTTTCATCCACCTGAGCCAGTTCGCGAAGGTATAGGTGAACGCCCGTTGACATTCATAGGGGGTTACATCCCTGATGAACTGTTCTTCTTCGGTGATCATGCTCCATGGGTTGTGGGTATAGAGTGAATGAATATAGATGAAGTTCGGCTGCTGATTTTCGGTATTCGATATTTCAGGAAGCGCCCGTACAAAATTGTACTCGTTGAGCTCGCTGAGGTTCAGATTGGATTTGACTTTCATCAGCCACTTGGTATCATTGTATATCCTGGGCTTCA
>CAZOXI010000577.1:0-2960 GCA_964583445.1 uncultured Bacteroidaceae bacterium
CTGTAACTGATATGACATCCAGTTCAAGGGTATTACTGATATCAAGGCTTATATTTCCAACCAGGTTCCCGTCCTCTGTTTGCGTGACCTGGCTTAATTCCTGTGAAATATAATACTGTTCCCCGCCCGACAACCTGTACTGCGGTGATTTTTCCTGCGCGTGCAGGATGATGCTGCCAACTAAAAGGAAGATGATCGTGGTCAGGATCCTCATGTAAAAAGTTTTTCTTAAAGGTACGGAATGTAATTAAAAGTTTTACTCCATAAGTTTATTGTTATTCAAATAACAATCCTTATCTTTGTGCTGTCTGAGATGATGGTCGTTCTGTCATCAAGGATTCATGAATAATGTATCTGATCCTGAGGAAACTCTGAAGGAAAAGAGGTCACCATAGATTTCTTACGGAAATTTCCACAGGATCGTAAATAGCAATTACAATGATATACGATCCGCAAACATACGCCATTCCGGATAAACCCATGCAGCCTTTTATTTCTGAAAAAGAGATAGATGAGATGATGCACAACGCGGAACCTGATCCATCCAGGGTGCGGGAGATCATCGGGAAATCACTGCAAAAGCACCGGCTCACTATGCAGGAAACAGCACTGCTGCTCAATACCACAGATCCGGAAATGATCGGAAAAATCAAGGAGGGAGCAAGAAAGCTGAAAGAGCAGGTGTATGGCAACAGGATCGTACTATTTGCCCCACTTTATGTTGGAAATCTCTGTACGAACAATTGCGCCTATTGCGGATTCAGGACATCCAACCAGGAACAGCGACGCACCACACTTTCAGACAAGGAACTGGTAAGTGAAGTAGAAATGCTTGAAGAATCCGGTCAGAAGCGGCTCATTTTGGTGTATGGGGAGCATCCGAAATATAGCGCTGATTTTATTGCTGATTCAGTACGTACTGTATATAATGTTAAAAAAGGAAATGGTGAGATCAGGCGGGTCAATATCAATGCAGCACCGTTGGATATTGAAGGATTTCGGACCGTGAAGGAAGCAGGGATCGGGACCTACCAGGTATTCCAGGAAACCTACCACAGGGAAGCCTATGCCAAGTATCATCTCGGAGGCATGAAGAGGAACTATGAATACCGGTTGACTGCACTGGACAGGGCACAGGAGGCCGGGATCGATGATGTCGGCATTGGTGCACTCTTTGGATTGTATGACTGGCGGTTTGAGGTGATGGCACTTATACGGCATGTCAATCATTTTGAATCCGTTTACAATGTAGGTCCGCATACCATCTCATTTCCGAGGATCAAAAAAGCATCGAACGTGAATGTTGATGGAGACTACCTGGTCTCGGACGATGAATTCACACGGATGGTCGCTATCCTGCGCCTGGCGGTACCCTATACCGGGCTGATCCTCACTGCCCGTGAACCCGCACACATTCGCAAAGAGGTGCTGAAATATGGCGTGTCGCAGATCGACGGTGGAACCAAAATCGAATTAAAAGCCTATTCCGGCAACAAATCCCAGCAGGACCTCAATGCCGAACAGTTCGAGATCAATGACAGCCGCACCCTGAATGAAGTGATGGATGAACTGATCGATACCGGCTATATCCCTTCATTTTGTACTGCTTGTTACCGGGTTGGCAGGACCGGTGAACACTTCATGGAATTTTCTGTACCCGGATTCATCAAAAGATATTGCACACCGAATGCAATGCTTACCCTTGCAGAATACCTGGAGGATTATGCACCGACTTCGACCAGGGCGGCCGGGTACAAACTGATCGATCAGCAATTGAAGAAGTATGATGACCAGCGCTTCAGATCAACGCTTGTGGAGCGGCTTGACCGCGTAAAAGCAGGAGAAAGGGACCTGTACTTTTAATCCTTATCACAGGTTCAACCAGTTGGTTCCAACCTCAGCGGGATATTTATTTACTACGAGGTGGCCTTTTTGCCGCAACTTTTATTGGCCTTATATTATGTTTTTTTCCCACAAATTGTACATTTGGCTAAAAAAGAATAAATGGCCTCATCCTCTTCAAAATCATTCGGTACAGCTCCCGTTTTCTTTACAGCGATTTCCACCATCCTTGGTGCGATCTTATTCCTGCGTTTCGGATTCGCGGTCGGAACGGTTGGCTTCTGGGGAGTGATCCTGATCATCCTTCTTGGCCACCTCGTGACCATCCCCACAGCGCTCGCCATCTCGGAACTGGCCACCAACAAACGGGTTGAGGGAGGGGGTGAATATTTCATCATCTCCCGGTCTTTCGGCCTGAATATAGGTGCAACCATTGGATTTGCCCTGTACCTATCCCAGGCCATCAGCGTGGCGTTCTATGTCATCGCATTTACCGAGGCTTTTGAATTTTTCTTCAGTTGGGTGGGGGAGCGGTTCGATATGGTCCTTCCCCGGCAGGTGATCAGCCTGCCAGCCATGTTTGCCCTTGCTGTGCTTATCCTGAAAAAGGGAGCCACCATGGGGGTAAAAATGCTCTATATTGTAGTGGTGATCCTTTTTGTGTCCCTGGTCCTGTTCTTCCTGGGGAAAACCGATTACAGCATGCAGCATAACTTCTCTTTGTTTGATCTGGAAGCCAGGAACCTGGATAATTTTTTCCTGGTCTTTGCCATCGTGTTCCCTGCCTTTACGGGAATGACCGCTGGTGTGGGATTGTCAGGAGACCTGAGAAATCCGTCCAAATCCATTCCGCTTGGAACCACACTTGGTACCGTTTCAGGAATGATCATCTACTTTTTTATCGTATACAAACTGGCTTCCTCAGCAAGTATGGAGGATCTGACTCAAAACCAGCTGATCATGGCAAAGATTGCACTGGGTGGCAGTTTTGTTATTCCGCTTGGACTGGCAGCTTCCACGATCTCCTCAGCCATTGGATCAGTGCTGGTGGCCCCGCGGACCTTGCAGGCGCTGGCCGGCGACCGCTCCTTTCCTTCACGTAAAATAAACACCTTCCT
>CAZOXI010000578.1:0-2956 GCA_964583445.1 uncultured Bacteroidaceae bacterium
CTCCTGGCACTGTTCACTGCATTCCTCTGGGCATTTTACTGGATCTTCAATATGAAAAGCCGGTTGGATGAAGTATTGGGATTATTCCTCATCTTTTTATGCGCCTCCATATACCTGCTCGTTGGCAGCCTGTTCAGGGATCCAGGCCTGCCTGTGGGCCGGGAGGCATGGATTGCCGCTGCATACATAGGTGTGTTCGAGATGGGATTCACTTTTGTATTGTGGTTGAAAGCGCTGCAGCTTTCATCCACCACTGCACGGATCTCCAACCTTGAGTTCGTGGCCCCGTTTATCAATCTCATATTTGTACACCTGATCCTGGGGGAAACCATCTATATTTCCACTATCTTTGGAATTATCCTTGTGGTTGCGGGGATTTTCATTCAGAATACTGCACAAAAACGATATGGCCGACACTAACAGGATCATACTGGGAATCGATCCAGGTACGAACATCATGGGGTTCGGGGTATTGGATGCCTCCGGTAAAAAGCCGGCGTACATCGATATGGGCGTACTGGATATCCGCAAAGAAGGAGACCATTACCAAAAACTGAATGCCATCTTCCGCACGACCGTGAAGCTGATCGAAAATTATGCCCCTGTGGAAATGGCCATTGAAGCACCTTTCTTTGGTAAAAATGTCCAGTCGATGCTCAAACTGGGACGGGCCCAGGGAGCTGCCATTGCTGCAGCACTCAACATGGACCTCCCTGTCTATGAATATGCCCCCAGGAAGATTAAACTTGCGATCACGGGTGTGGGACAGGCATCGAAAGAACAGGTTTCATCAATGCTGGAAAGGATGCTATTGATCCCGGATATGCCTAAAAACTTTGATGCTACTGATGGTCTTGCTGCCGCAGTTTGCCACTTCTATGAAAGTTCCTCCCCCATCAAAAAGAGTGGTTCAAAAGGATGGGGAGATTTTATAAAAAAGAACCCGGGAAGGGTCCGGTAGAAAATACAGGGGGGGGGTTGGACACATTGGGATAAAGGCATATCAGGAATCAGGGAAGCATAAGGTCAGACCGCAATAAGATCAGCACGAAATTGGATCAGCACGAAATGAGATCCTGCCGAAATGAGATCCTGCCGCAATGAGATCAGCGTATACTGTGGTCAGCCTTTACGCGGCCTGTACTGTGGACAGCGTGCATAAGGACCAGATCGCAATGGAGGTCAACCCGAAATGAGATCAGAGGGCGCCCCGGATCTTCTCTGCAATATCCTGGAATTCCGCTTCCGATAATTTCAGCTTCGGCTTACTGAACTCGATATCGTACAGGTCATTGATCGGGCACAGGTGGATATGTGCATGGGGCACCTCAAGACCGAGTACTGCAACTCCAACGCGTTTACAATCCATGGTCTTGTCGATGGCAAGCGCCACCTTTTTTGAGAATTTCATCATATCACCCAACAGATCCTTATCCAGGTCGAACAGGTAATCGGTTTCGACCTTCGGAACTACCAGCGTATGCCCTTTCGCAAGAGGGTTGATATCCAGGAATGCAAGAAAACGGTCATCTTCTGCAATCTTGTAAGAAGGAATTTCTCCGTTGATGATCTTTGTAAATATTGTGGCCATATCGTTAAGAATTACATGGATATATCCATAATCTCAAATGACATTTCTCCTGAAGGCACCCTGATCTCGGCAACTTCACCTACTTTCTTGCCCAACAATCCTTTCGCAATGGGCGTTGTTACTGCGATCTTTCCGGCCTTGATATCCGATTCACTTTCAGAAACTATGGTATATTGCAGGACCTTATTGGTCTTACAGTTTTTGATCTTTACGGTATTCATTATCTGAACCGTACTGGTATCGATCCTGGATTCATCTATGATCCGCGCATTGGCTACAATCTCTTCCAGCTTGGAAATTTTCATCTCCAGCATCCCCTGGGCCTCCTTTGCTGCATCATATTCGGCATTCTCAGAAAGATCACCTTTGTCTCTTGCTTCAGCGATCTGTTCTGATATTGCAGGCCGCTCAATCCTGGTCAAATGATCCAATTCTTTTTTCAGGTTGGCCAGTCCCTCTTCTGTCATATACGACACATTTGACATAGCTTTTCCTCCTTTCATCTGTTTATTTAAAATTCCTTTATTCAGTTGGAGCTCACCATGAGCGTATCTCTGTATTGACCAACGCCGGGATTGAAATAATCATAAGCGTTTGCATTCATACTGCTGTCATGGCTCGATTCAATGATTTCACTAAAAACAAAAAAGAATCCCGCCACACGGAACTCTTTAATGCCACAAAGATAAAAAATTATTAGTATTCTTTCCTATTAATTATGGTTGAATATATTACAGCAGTACCCAGATCGAAATCACTCACGATCTCATAATAGTCCGGATAGTTTGGTTCATCCATTTCTATTACCTGCAGTGCATCATCCGAATTCGTTGAACGGACTGCTTCTTCCGATATTTGTTCGAGTTCATCCTGTTGATCGGGATCGTAGACTCCGGCATATTCATCATATGCACTATCAATATTGTTCTGCCAGTAGTTCTTATCTTGCTCGCGACGATCATCACTGGCGACTTCCCGCTCCATCTCAGGCTGCTCATCGGTAAATGGCGCCTTGATTTCTTCTGCAACTGAGCCTGCTGTTTCCCTGGCCTCATCTGCGAAACCAGTTAATTTTTCTTCCAGCTTGTCAAAAAAGCCTTTAGAGGCACCCTCCTCCGCACCACCAGCATCTCCGGCCGGCTTTTTCTTCTGCCCGGCAACACCTGCCACGATGGCAATGATCGTAATGATGATATAGATCAGTGTTCCAATGTCAAATTCCATGATTTCAGCCGGTTTTGAGCAATAATCGATTGATTTACACAGTTAAAAATACAAAAAATAATTGACTTGCCACTACGGTGCTTATCTTTGCAGCAATTCCGCGTCACATTATTTTTTAATATTTAAAATCCCAGTTTCAGT
>CAZOXI010000579.1:0-2950 GCA_964583445.1 uncultured Bacteroidaceae bacterium
TACTGCATGCTATGTAAGAGGAGCAGAAAATGTGCTGGCGGAATTTAAAAAGCAGCTGGATATCGAGGTAGGGGAGACCTCTGCCGATGGGAAATTCTCCCTGAGCTGTCTGCGCTGTGTTGGAGCCTGTGGACTTGCACCGGTAGTTCTTGTGGGCGATAAAACCTACGGTAGGATAGCACCTGACGATGTAAAAGAGATTATCTCTGAATATATTTCATAGATAAGTTTAGGTTGTATAGGTTAGTATGATAGGCCACGGTCTTCCCGTGGCCTATTTTCTATATATGTGATTGAATTTAATTTCACCGGACATAATTATAGAATATTTTAATAAACGACGCATCACAGGTCAACCAGTCAGGGATGAATCTTATGCTCAGATACATTGATGAATGCTGAAGAAATTGCTTTAAAAAACCAGGTGATGGTCCGCATTGGAGAATTGATTAGATTTACGGCTGAATCAGAATGTATGTTCCATGAACCAGCAAACCTCCGGATACCTGTTTGCGCTGGGTGCGGCGCTGGCACTCTCCTCCTCCTTTATCTTTAGTAAATCTGCACTGAACAATGTGTCCATGATCCAGTTTGGAGCGGTCTGGTTTACATTGGGGATGATTTGGAACGGAGCATGGTACCTGGGAAGAAGAAAGTACATCGGCTTCAGGATTAATATGCATCAGAAGCTAAAAGTAGCTTTTCTGATTGCCATCCTCGAAGGAATTGCCACCGGCTTATTTTACCTGGCCATCCGGGCGATGGAAAATCCTGCTGTGGTATCATTTATCGGGAATGTCGGGCCTGTTTTTGTGACGATTATGGGAATTACATTTCTCAAAGAGCACTTCAGGGGAACACAGCTGGCAGGAATCCTGATCACGATTGCCGGAGTCTTCGCGCTGAATTTTCGCGAAGGGGCATTCAGGGGATTTACAGATCCAGGCGCTATGTACGTGATTACTGCTTCATTCTTTTTTGCACTGGCAACAATCGCTGGGCGGAAGTTTAAAGAATACCTTGAGCCTGAACTGATGTCGCTTATCAGGACCATTCTCCTGGCACTTGTTTTTATTATATTAATCCTGGTCACTGACCAAAAACTTCACTTCCCTGTGTTCGTCTGGCGTGACCTGGCCCTGGGATCACTGTTTGAAACCCTGCTCACTATCGTTTTTGCATACCAGGCATTGCGAAGGATAGAAGCTACTTCTACTTCGCTGATCATCAGCTCAAAAGCTGTGTGGACCCTTATCCTGGCATGGATATTCCTGGAGGTGTTTCCGTCCGGCATTCAACTGGTTGGCGGCATGATGACACTTGCAGGTATTTACCTGATCACCTGGAGACCGCGGAATCGAATTCGCGAATAAATTCATAGCCTGAAAGTTGCCTGGATTTTCTCAAGTACCGGCGGGCATCTCCAGCATCTCCTTGCTGTTCAGCAATTCTGGATAAACCAGCCATGGAAATGGATGCATATAAATTGGCGATAGGGCCGAATGACTCTGCCTTTGAGATTGCCCGAAGATAATACTGCTCAGCAGCTTTCAGGTCTTTCATCTGGTTTTCATACAGAAATCCTTGGGTCATCAAGTATATGAGCCTGTGAAATTCACTTTTATTAAAATCGATCTGCTCGTTCAGGACTGAAGCAATTGTGTAGTTTGAATTATATAGCAGGAGGATCAGGTATTGTCCTGTATAATAAATATTCTCTGGAAAATTATTGTAAAGTACTGCTGCATAATCCAGCGCACGTTCCAGATCTTTTTCATAATTGAGGTACAAAAGGGAAAGGAAAAGGATGGACTCGTATTTAATATAGGTGGTGTTTTCAGCTGCAAATTCGAGTTCTTTTAGTCCTCGTTTTTTGTTCCCATCGCGGAAAAAAGCAGTAATTGGCTTGTATACTGGATGTATTTCTGCATAAGCTTCAATATAATAATTGTACAAGCCTGAACTGAAGTAAAACTCATTGAACGCTTCTTTTAATTCAATTCCAGCAAGCGTTTGCCGGTACATATTATCGATATCAAAGATGACTTTGCCTGGTTTCCCGTTATCAGCCCAGAACATCGCCTTAAATGCCCTGGCATGCAGATCAAAAAATATTCCTTCGAGGTGATCAGGTTCTTTTTCAAGCATCTTTCCGGCAAGATCGATCGACCGATCCATCAGTGATTCGAATTGTTTTGTTTTTACATCCTCCGGAAGCAGGGGAAAATTTTGCCAGTAAATGATCAATGCCTCCAGGAAATACGGTGCAGGATGAAGCGGCATCTGCCCTTGTAATTTAGACTGCATTTCAAGAGCTTTCCCAAAATCGTAACCATATGTAGCATATAAGCAATGCTCGACGGTATGCTGTATTTCCGGATCGTCCAATATGTTTTGCTGACTGCTTCCCGGAACAGAAAAGATCCAGCAAATGATAAGCAAAATGCTATTCTTCATCATAATACAAAGATGATGTATCGGAATGAAAAATAAAAAGGCTGCACACGAAATGTGTACAGCCTTTGATGTGAAAACATGAAAAGTGCTTACCTCACAACCCTCACTTTATTCGTAAATGCACTGTTTCCAGAGTTCACAATGATTATGTAGATTCCATTTTCCATTGCATCGGTTCCCATAACATGGTCGTGGGTACCAGTCGGAAGCACGCCAAGATACCTTTCGGCAACTTTTTGTCCTACCATATCATAAACTTCAATGGAAACTTCAGAAGTATTACTCATTTCAAACCTGAAATTGATGCGGTCTGAAGCTGGATTCGGATATACAACTGCATTGCTGAATATCGAGATCTCTTCTTCAATATTGGTTACTTCTTCAGGCTGAATCACTGCATCGATCACATGTACCACACCATTGGGCGCTTCATAGTCGGCGAATACAACTTTTGCATCGTTGATGAATACTCCGTCATTGTTGATGGTAACTG
>CAZOXI010000580.1:0-2947 GCA_964583445.1 uncultured Bacteroidaceae bacterium
GATGCTTTTATTGGTTGGCTCATCGTTGAAATCTCCCATCATGATTACTCGCGGCTCAGATGAGGTGGAAAGCAGCCGGTCGAGCTCCCTTCGCATGGCAATCCCGGCATATATACGCAGATTCTCTGTTTCCCTGACGCCACCTCGCCTGGATTTCCAATGGTGAATATAGATATGTAGTAACCCGCCGTCCGGACCAGTTCCTTCCACTTGCAGGATACCCCGCAAGGGATAATCATTTCCTGAAAGGTCTTCTACCGGCAGCATCCTGTGCGATTTGTACCCGAAAAGATCTTCCCGGTAGATCAAGCCGCAGTCTATCCCCCTGGGATCATCGGTGTCGATCACAATTGCCTTGTATTTCTCACGGCGCAAACCCCTTTGCTGCACCAGGTCATCCAGCACGGCCTGGTTTTCTACTTCGGCAAAACCAATGAGCGCCGGTAATTCCTTTTCGGGCACCGACATGATCACGCGGGCAATGTCCTCAAGTTTTTTTTCATATCGGTCATAATCCCATTGTTTGGAGCCGGAAGGAGTGAATTCCTCATCTGCAAAATCCGGATGGTCGATTGTGTCGAAAAGGTTTTCGACGTTGTAGAACATCACTGTAAAAGTTTCCTCATTGCGCTGTGCGGCAAGATTTGTATGCGAAATAATGAGCGCAGCAAGCATGATCATCAGATATTTCATCATTCGTTTTTTTAGCAGTTATAAATATTTTGAACACGCTCCGTCTTTGGAACATGCCTGGTTGTTGGTCCGATTCCGGGACTATAAAATCTCAAAGATAAGTGGTTGTAGACAATAAATATTACAAATCCACGTGTATATTGTTGTGGGATTTTTAGCTTTCGTGAATAACTTATGAAATTTCTGCTGGTGGAGGTGATCAGATGCTATTAAAAATATTTTTACTTTTAAGGCAGCGGCCACGAAGCATCCCGTTGTAGATTAGAGACAAGGAGCATATGAGTCAGGAGCATGATAAATTATTAAAGCGTATTCAGAAACTGGTGCGGCAGAACCAGGAACTGATCGAACAGAATGAACAGCTCCAGTCAGCCATCGAGACCCTTACAGAACAGAATGAGCAGCTGAAAAAATCTGCACGACAGGGTAGTGATTTGCCTGCATCCGGCACCATTGAAAAGCCAAATGTGCAGAAATTCAAGATGGTGACCGTTTTGTTTGCCAACATAGAAGGATTTTATAAGCTTACCGACAATACCGATTCCGAGGCACTGATGGATCAGTTGGATGAGGTGTTGCTCGAATTCAATGCCATTCTGAAAAAATATAAAATACAAAAGATTAAGACAATAGGGGATACCTATATGGCTGCAGGAGGTATCCCTGTAAAAAATATCACCAATCCGGTTGAAGTTGGATTGGCCGCGCTGGAAATGCAAAATTACCTGGAAGAACGCAGGCAGTCGGAAGCTAAAAGCGTGTGGAACATGAGCCTTGGAATCCATACAGGTCCGGTAACCGCTGTAATCACCGGGAAGAAAAAGGTATCATACGATATCAAGGGCGACACAGTGAATATTGCCCACCGCGTACAGGGCGTTGGTGCGAGTGGAAAGATATTGATATCAGTCATGACCTATGAACTGATCAAAGAGTTTTTTATTTGTGAATATTTCGGCAAACTGCCGGTTAAATACAAAGGAGATTTGGAGATGTTTGAAGTGCAGGGAATACGAGAAGAGTATTCCAGGGATGGAGCGGGTAGTGAGCCCAATAAGAATTTCGATACAAAGTTTAAATTGATCCAATTCACGGATCTGCAGGAGATCATCCTGGACAAGCTGGAGAGGGAGCTGCCAGATTACCTGTATTACCATAATGTGAAACATACGGTAGATGTGGTCACCGAAGTGGAGCTGATCGGATGGGCCGAAGGGGTCAGTGATGAGGATATACTGGTGCTCAAAACGGCTGCCTTGTTCCACGATGCCGGTCATACCATCAACTACGATGAGCATGAATATCATGGCACTGTACTGGCACGGGAAATGCTTCCCGGGTTTGGCTACAGCATGGAACAGATCGACAAGATATGTGAAGTGATTCTGGCCACCAGGATGCCCCCCAAACCGAAAAACCTCCTGGAAAAGATCATTTGCGATGCTGATCTCGATTACCTGGGCAGGAGCGATATGATCCCGGTTTCCAACACCCTTTACAAGGAACTGAAAGAACAGGAAAAGATAGGTACGCTCAATGACTGGAATAAACTTCAGGTGAATTTCATTACCGGTCACCAGTATTTCACCCAAACGGCACAGAGTCTCAGGGAGGTGAACAAACAAAAGCAGATCGAGCGGATCAGGGAACTGATCGGTGACTAGGTAATTACTCCAGGCGTTTGCCTGCAATGGTTAATCATAGAACAATATTCCGCCACGGATTTCCAGGTTATCCATGTAATCAACTTCGGCAGAAAAGTTGAATGGAAGTTTCATATAATAGCGCACCGGATGTCCGTCCAACATTGCTGGTTGCCATTCGCCCGGCATTTGCTGAATGAGTTGAATGAGGGTCTTGTTAAGCTGGGAGTAAACTCCTGAAATTGTATGAAACCCGGCAGTGCTGCCATCTTTCATTATTACCCAGCCGATCACCACCTGGTCACTGATCTGGGTCAGGTCAATCTTTGATTCCTTGATGCCCTGAAGCATATAGGCCCTGAAATGAACATTCCCCAGGTTGTGTTCTGGTTCTTTGTCGACAAAATGATGCAGGTTGTCATAATACTTTTCCCCGGTTGGAAGCCAGTATTGATTGCTTACCATCCGATTATCGTTATAGATGGCAACCGACTTTAGCCGATTTTTTTCGTAATATGTCCTGAGTGTATCCTGGATGTGTAAAGGTGCAAGGCTGGAGGCGGTCCCTTCCATGAGCAGGTTCCTTCCTTCTTTGTCCCTGAAATACCAGA
>CAZOXI010000581.1:0-2946 GCA_964583445.1 uncultured Bacteroidaceae bacterium
CATGGGTAACCTGAAGACTTGTTCTCCCGCGGCATGCCGGAGGAACAGGAAAGCCAGTTTTGCCCTTAGTGAGGGAAACGAAAGGAATCTGATCTTTTCAGAAAGAAACTGCGCCCGGTTGCTAATGGCATTAAGGTAATTGTTCAGTATCCTGAGATCTTCTTGTAACAACTTTGAAAAGGAATCACGATGCATCTGCCAGATCAATGATGGCGTTGAGGCAATCACGTTTACCGGGTAGTTTCTTCTCCGCCCGTACAAAAAAGCCGGGGCGATCATTTTCGCTGGTTGCAAGTCTTCGATTTTAAGTATCTTACCCGAAAGATCCATCATTTCTCCTGCAACTTTACCCTCCAGCACGACCCTCACATGTGTGCAGGGAGTTCCTGACTGAGCGATCATGGTTCCCTGTGCATAATTACGTAATTGAAAATGTGTGCCTGCAAGTACGGTGTCAATTTCCTCTCCTGTCAGACCTGTGAATATAACACTTTCAGACAATATCTCGAGATGTTCTGTTTCCATCGTTCTCAATGTGCAGTTTACAGGGTTGGTTGTAACCATTGTTACAAGCATCACAGATCCCTTCGATTATTTTTGCAATATACGATGAATGCTGTTTAAATAAGGGAAAAATATAGTTTGGATATTGAAATATAAATAAAGACAGATCAAATAAAGATGAAAAGAGAGATTATACACATTGATGAGGAGCTTTGCGACGGATGCGGAGAATGCATTCCAAACTGTCACGAGGGGGCACTGCAGCTAATTGATGGCAAGGCCCGCCTGATCAGTGACCTAATGTGCGACGGGCTGGGTGCCTGCATCGGACACTGTCCACAAGGCGCCATCACCATGGAGACCAGGGAAGCTGCACCATATAACGAGACAGAGGTGATCAGGCTGATGGCCGCAAAAGGAAAAAACACGGTGATCGCCCACCTGCGGCATTTATTGGATCACAACGAGAACAACCTGTTCAGGGAGGGGGTTGCCTGGTTAAAAAGCAACCAGGAAAAGCTCGATTTCAAATTGGAAGAAGTCACATCGGTCATTCACAGGGAAAAAATAATGAAATCGAACATGAAGATTGCTGCCATGGCTCCTGCAGAGGAGCCCTCCATGGGTGGATGTCCCGGTTCACAGGCACGCGAAATCGTTCAGAAGGACACACCTGCTGAGCAAGAAATCGCAACCAATGCACAAACCAGTCAGCTAAGACAATGGCCGGTTCAGTTCCATCTTGTGAACCCGGCAGCAGGATACTTCCAGGGAGCAGATCTGCTGCTGGCTGCGGATTGTTCAGCATATACACTTGCCAATTTTCATTCGGAGTACCTGAAGAATAAATCATTGATCATTGCCTGCCCGAAGCTCGATAGCGGCCATGAGGTGTATTTGCAAAAGCTGGTGCAATTGATCGATCAGTCGCAAATCAATACCATCCATGTCCTGGTCATGGAGGTTCCCTGTTGCGGTGGACTTTTGCGTCTCGTACAGCAAGCTACTCAAATGGCCAGCAGGAAAGTTCCGGTGAAGTCCAGCGTAATCAGTGTCAGTGGTGAATTACTGAAAGAAGAATGGGTATAATACAAAAAATCAAAGACCCGGACATGGTTTTCTCGTCCTGATTCGCCCTTGATTTGTATTATTTTATATCGTAACTTACCTTCATCTGCAGCGGATCTGACCCATTGCTGCCCCACCCTCTGTCTTTACTAAGTGTCAGGTCCTTATGAACGAAAAAACTGACTGGTACGATGAGGAATTTTTCAATAAAAAAGAAACAATTGTTTTCTGGAAACCTGGCCAGTGCAAGAGATCAGTTGTTTTATTATGCATTGCAGCTCACTGAGGACAGGGATGATGCGCTTGACCTTGTGCAGGAGACAAGCTACAAAGCCCTGAAAAATTTTTCCAGGCTGAAGGACCTGCAACATAGAAACGCATGGCTCTATACGATTCTGAAAAACACCCATATCAATAATCTTCGCAGCGGGCACAACAAGAACATAGTAATGAACAGGAGTGAGCAGGAGGTCCAGGTAACCATGGCTGCGCTTCCTGATCATGAAAATCCCGACCGCATATTTGAAAGAAAAGAACTGAAGGAAAAAATCAGGCATCTGCCTCCTATGTATGCAAGGCCCCTTAAACTGTTCCTTGCAGGATATGCATACAAGGAAATTGCGCATATGACAGGTGTACCCATCGGAACGGTCAAGAGCAGGATTCATCTCGCAAAGGAGAAACTTAAAAAAGCTTACGAAGTCTGCTGATCTTCAAGAAGAAGCAGTGAGTATAGGAGATGTAATTCACCCTTTTACCCCAGGCGTTGCATGAAAATTTTTAATACTTTGCCGGTTCAGTCCTACAAAATTAGTCCCGGCGGCTACCCTGGTTACAAATATTCATCGCGAGAATGAACCTGTAAAACAATGAGAAGGATCATCCTGTATTTCGATTTGCAAAATTAACGTACCTATCTGCATCAAACCAGGTCACATGCATCTGCAGGCATCCAGTGTTTGTCCTTGCCTTCCCATTTCACATTGCATCCAATGGGGTTCGTGACCGGGACAGAGATCTGCTTTCCGGAGGTTAACTCCTCCAATGTCCGGTCCAGGTCATTCACGGTAATCTTTGATGCATCGCGTGGACTGTCCACTCCCCTGCCCGTATATAAAAGTTTGCGGTTTTGATCAAAAACGTAGAAGTGCGGCGTGCGCAGAGCACCGTACGTGAGCGCGACTTCCTGTGACTCATCATATAAATATACCCACGGGAACTTAAATTCCTCCATGCGTGCCACCATATGGTCAAAGTCATCTTCAGCATACGTGTGTTTGCTGTTGGAGTTGATCCCGACAAATTTCACACCTTTTTCCGCAAATTTTTCCGCAGTTTTCCTTGTCACCTCATCAGACCCGATCACATACGGAC
>CAZOXI010000582.1:0-2939 GCA_964583445.1 uncultured Bacteroidaceae bacterium
AAATGGCAGGTCTGAAACAGCAAAATTACATTCCCCGGTGGTTCCTCAAGGCTTCACCGGGGATAATTATTTCAGAGCGTCCGGTTGATGTATGCACTGTAATCTTTCAGGATGGGGGTGTAGTCTTGCTGAAAATGTACAGAGTCGACCATGAAGTCGGCGCTCGAGCGGTTGCATGCGGTGGGGACGTTGTACAGAACGGTGATCCGCAGCAATGCCTTTACATCCACATCATGAGCCTGTGGCTGCATCGGATCCCAGAAAAAGATCATAATGTCGATCTTGCCTTCAGCGATCATGGCACCAAGTTGCTGGTCACCACCCAGTGGTCCTGATTTCAGCTTGGTGATCGAAAGCGGCATACTCGTTTTTTCCAGGAGTGCTTCTTCGATCATTTTTCCGGTGGTGCCGGTACACACCAGTTCATGGTGATGGAGTTTCGACCAATTATATTCCACCCAGGCTTTCAGGTCTTCTTTCCTGTTATCGTGTGCTACGAGAGCGATTTTTTTAATTTTATTCATCGGGTTTACTTCTGTAATGTTTGTGATAGACTGAAAAAAATCTGATACAAAAGTAATTTATCTAAAACATTTCGGTTAAGGTATATGTATTATTAATAGTATTTTTGTGTGTAATTAAATCGTTAAGTAATGCTTGAGCGGAAAAGAACCAGGAGTGCAGGAAAGGTTATTCGGCTTTCCCTGTTGGTTGTCTTTGTAGGTTTGATGGTCAGTGTGATCATTGTTTTCAATAAATACCAGAATGTGTTTAGTGAGAACGTGGAGATCGAGGATGGATATACATTTATATATATACCTACAGGAAGCACGTATTCGGAGGTATGGGAAAACCTTGATGAAAAGAATATCCTTGTCAACAAGAAATCTTTCCAGTGGGTTGCAGAGAAAAAGGGGTATACTGAAAATGTAAAACCCGGTCGCTACAGGATCGAAGATGGCATGAGTAACAATGCACTTGTGAATATGCTGCGTGCCGGCAGCCAGGAACCCGTAATGGTGATATTTAACAATCTCCGCACGTTGGAAATGCTGGCAGGTAAGGTTTCAAAGTACATTGAACCAGACTCACTTGAGCTGCGGACCCACCTGCTGGACCCGGATCTTCCGTCAAAATACGGGTTTACAAACGAAACGTTTATGGCCATGTTTATCCCCAATACGTATGAAATGTATTGGTCCTCAACTCCGGAAGAATTTACGGATCGCATGGCACGCGAATACGAAAACTTCTGGGAGAAGCGTGACAGGAAACTGGATAAAGTTGGACTGGACCGTGTAGAGGTATCGACGCTCGCTTCGCTGGTGGATGAGGAGACGCTTTATGATGAGGAAAATGAACGTGTAGCAGGCGTATATATGAACAGGATTGAAAAGGGGATGGCGCTCCAATCGTGTCCTACCCTAAAATTTGCCCTCAATGACTGGACCATCACCCGCGTACTGCATGAGTATAAACAGGTGGAGTCGATGTACAATACATACAAGCACAAAGGCATACCTCCTGGGCCCATTATTATTCCATCTGTTTCGGCCATTGATGGCGTATTGAATTATGAAAAGCACAATTACCTCTATATGTGCGCCAGGGATGATTTCAGCGGGAAACATGCCTTTGCCAGGAACCTGAAACAACACAATGAGAATGCCGCAGCGTATCAACGCGAGTTGAACAAGCGGAGGATTTACCGGTAGAATTAGTGTGGAATTAACTGATTACTGTTACTTCCCGTTCCAGGCGAATACCGAATTTCTTCAGGATGCTCAAGTGAATTTTTTCTGAAAAATCAAAAATCTGTCTGCCGGTGGCATTGCCATAATTTACAATGACAAGTGGCTGCTGTGGCCAGGTGCCGACATCTCCTTCACGCACCCCTTTCCAGCCGGCTGTTTCTATGAGCCATGCAGCCGGGATCTTTACACGTCCTGCTCCTGCAGGATAATTCGGAATCTTTTTATAGTGGGATTTCAGTGCTTCAAATGTACCGGCAGTAACGACCGGATTCTTGAAGAAGCTACCTGCATTACCCGTTTCAGATGGGTCTGGAAGCTTGCTGCTACGAATACCAATAATGGTCTCCCTGAAGCTTTCCAGGTCCTGTTTTTCACGTTGCATGAACACCTCTTTCACATTCCCGTATTCCAACATCAGGGCTGCATTTTTTTTGAGAGTGAACAGGACTGCCGTGACTATATATTTACCCGGATCCCCATGCTTGAATATGCTATCGCGGTACCCAAACTCACAGGCGGTATTTGAAAGTACTTCCTGCTGCATGTTGCGGGTATTTACCACTTCAACATACGTGATAATGTCTTTTGCCTCTGTGCCGTATGCGCCGATATTCTGCACAGGTGCAGCACCGACAGATCCCGGAATCAGGGAGAGGTTTTCCACTCCGTACCAGTTTTCCAAAACGCAATTTGCAACAAATTGGTCCCAATTCTCTCCTGCACCTGCTTTCACAAGTATTTCAGATTCCGATTCATTGACCACAGACACACCTTTGATTAAGGGATGAATGATCAGACCTTTATAGTCATTTGTAAATAGCAGGTTGGAGCCTTCCCCTGTGATATAGTATTTCCATCCTTTTTTCCTGGCATGTTCTATGGCAAAAAGAAGTGCTTCTGCAGAAGTGGGTTCAGCGTACCAAGTGGTGACAATATCCACTCCGAAAGTGGTGTTCTCTTTAAGGGAATAGTTTTCGTGGACCTTTAGCATTCTTTTTGATTATGTATCAAAGATAACCAACCTCAAAGAATATTTCTATCTTAGTAAGGAGTGAAAAGGATTATCTCCTGCGAAAAATTATTGCGAACGCGAAAAAGTGATTGCGAAGACGAAAAAAGTAATGTAACGAGTGAAAAGGATTATCATCTCCGTGATTAATGATCTTGCTACAGATCAACGCGTCC
>CAZOXI010000583.1:0-2937 GCA_964583445.1 uncultured Bacteroidaceae bacterium
CTTCGTATCTGGACACGGTAAAAAAGATAAAACAAAAAACAGATCTTTTGGTCATGGGAACCACGGGCAAATCCAGCCTCAGCAGGATCCTTATGGGAAGTGTCACAGAAAAAGTGACCCGGGAAGCAGCGTGTAGTTTTATCACCACCAAGTCACAGGATATAGCAAAAAACTGGTTTGAAAGCAATTTGGGTGAAATAGAGACCTATTTGCAGCAGGCCAGGCAATACCGTGAGGCTGGGGATACCGATAAAGCCATTGATTGTTATACTTCGGGGCTGAAGCAATTTCCTGACAACATTCCAATGCTGCAGGGACTGATCGAGGTGCACAGCGAAACAGGGAACACTGCCAGGGCTGCATTTTTCCGGGAGTATGCCAGGGAGGTGGTATTGCGGTTGTGGGGCCGGGACTACCTGGAAAAGTTTGGTTTGTAGTTGTCCGCATGTTTTTGATGCGGGCGACCTGAATCATGGCGCAGGAAAAAATTTGATCAAAACCAGACTTTAATTGTTACCTTGTTAATATAATCAATTCTGTTATTTCCAATGTCGAAAAAGCATCCCGAACGTATTTCTACTGATCAATTGAAACAAATTTATTTATCCCCTTCCACGCAGGTCATTGATGTGCGTTCTGTGGATGCATACAATGGATGGCCCCTGCAGGGAGAAAGAAGGGGAGGCCATATAACAGGTGCGCGTAGCCTGCCGGCGAAATGGCTCAATTACCTGGACTGGATCGAGATGGTGCGTCACAAGGAGATACTTCCGGAACATGAAGTGATCATTTACGGTTACGACAATGATCAAACCGGCAAGGTGGCTGAACGTTTCATTCGTTCGGGATATCAGAATGTGAACATTTACGATGGTTTTCTTTCAGAATGGGTTCCTGATGATTCCCTGCCCATGGAGAAGCTGGCACGTTATCACCAGCTGGTGCCTGCTGAATGGGTGCACGAGCTGATCTCAGGAGGAAGCCCGTTTCACTATAATAATGATAAATACGTTGTGGTGCATGCGCACTACCGGAACAGGGATGCGTATCTTTCGGGGCATATTCCCGGCGCCATTGATATGGACACACTTGCCCTGGAGGCCCCGGAGACATGGAATCGCAGGAGTTCCGGAGAGATCAGGGCAGCACTGGAGGAACACGGGATCACTTCAGATACTACCGTGGTATTGTATGGGAAATATATGAATCCCGAAAATGACGATGAATTTCCGGGAAGTGCAGCGGGCGACATTGGTGCGATTCGCAATGCGTTCATTATGATGTATGCCGGGGTGAAGGATTTGCGGGTACTGAACGGGGGATATCGTTCCTGGGTGGACGAAGGATTTGAAATATCTATGGAAGATGTCCCCAAAACTCCGGTTCCGGAATTCGGCTTATCCATCCCACAATACCCGCAGCTTGTCGTGGACACACCAAGGGCAAAGGAGATGCTGGCAGCTAATGATGCTGAGCTGGTGTGTGTGAGAAGTTACAGGGAATATATCGGGGAGGTAAGCGGCTACAATTATATTGAACCAAAGGGCAGGATACCGGGGGCGGTGTTTGCCGACTGCGGTTCGGATGCCTACCATATGGAAAATTACCGTAATTTTGACCATACGATCCGGGAAGCAGGGGAGACTTCGCAAATATGGAATGCACAAGGTATCACACCGGGAAAGCACCTGGCATTTTACTGTGGTACCGGCTGGCGCGGCAGTGAGGCCTGGTTCAATGCCTGGCTCATGGGCTGGCCCCGGGTTTCAGTCTACGACGGCGGCTGGTTTGAATGGAGTGCTGATGCAGATAATCCTATTGAGACAGGCGTACCCGGGGAGTAGCAACAATTTCCGTGAACTGCAATCCCCGTAGAAAGTAGTCTTCAATATGATGTACCTGTACAACAGCTGTAGCTGTATACATTCATCACTATCATTTCAGAATTCATCGCTTAACCCAGAATCTTTTCAGCTTTATTATACTATGAGGATTTCCAAATAATAAACGTTTTTTTAAACAACCTTTGCGTAAACACCTTTACCTTCTGTTTCATATATTAGTTTTGCGAGCTCATCGCCAGGGCAATTTCGGTTCATGTTCTTTTGTCATTGCTCCCTAAAACATCTATGCCCAATGATGAGGGTTTCATACAGTTATACTATAAATTATTGCCTGTCTGTATTTTAATTATTAAAAGAAATACGTATCTTTAAATCTTATATGAAAGATTCGGTTTATATATTGCATGGAAGCAGGACAGGTAATTCCAAAGCAGCAGCAGAGCTCGCCAAAGATTATGCAGAACACCTGGGGATTAGGAGTACCCTATCCAGCATGGAGGAATTTGATCCTGAAATCATAACAGGACCGGGATATCTCCTGGTTACTGTGAGTACACATGGAGAGGGTGACCCTCCGCTGCAGGCCGCTCCCTTTTACGAGTACATATACACTATCTCAGACAGGAAGGCAGAGGGTTTGAAGTATTCTGTACTTGCATTGGGAGACAGCAGCTACAAGCATTTTTGCAAAACAGGAAAAGATATTTATCACCGGTTGGAATCGCTTGGTGCTGAGCCCATCTCCCCGGTGGTGGAATGTGATATTGATTTTGAAGACAATGCAAAGGACTGGGTGAAGCAGGTTGTGGATCAGTTACAAGCGGAACCAGCACTTCAATTGCCTGTTAAGGAAAAGAAAAAAAAATTTGTCTTTGAGCTACAACTGGAAGATTCAGATAGTGCGTACAATAAATCCAGGATCATTGAGAAAAAACTACTTACAGCGGAAACTTCCAGCAAGCGCATCTATAATATCAAACTTGACCTTAAGAATTCAGGCATAGAATATGAGCCGGGAGATTCGATTGGGATTTTCTGTCCGAACTAGATCGGAAGAGCGTCGTGTAGGGAAAGAGTGTAGATCTCGGTGGTC
>CAZOXI010000584.1:0-2934 GCA_964583445.1 uncultured Bacteroidaceae bacterium
GATAGTATGCTGCTCCGCACGCGATGTGGTGGTATGGCAGTCTGATGATGGTGCCATCTTCCAGTGGACCGCTGTTGGAAAAGGGATGATGGATTACCAGGCATTCGCACAATTTATGGCGGAACACTGCCCGGGCGTACCCATTCACCTGGAGATCATTTCCAATTCACCACGCTCAATCCCCTACCTTACGGATGCATACTGGGAGGGATGGCCGGATCTGAAAGCCACAGGCATCATTGATTTTCTAAAAATGGCCAGGCAGGGTCAGCCGATCGAGGTTGCCAAAGCTCCTGGCGGAATGGACCGGAAAGCATTTGAGATGCGCAACCAGGAGGATGAATTTCTGCGCAGTGCCAGGTACCTGCGTGAGGAATGTGGCGTGGGGCTGAAATAACAGAATAATTGAGTATCTCGTAAGAAAAATTAAGCCTCTGCGAATTAATTATCTGAAAAGGGGCCCTTCGGGGGGGTGGACCATTCAGGGGATGGACCCTTCGGGGGGTACGAATAGAAAGAAGCTGCCTTGACCTGTTGAGACAGCTTCTTTCCAAACTACTCACTACCTACTAAACTACTAACTAAAACTAGACTCTATGAAAAAAACTACTACCAATACTACTATTATACCTAATCCTACCAGGTTCTGATCTTAATGTCCCTGAAGGATACATCGTTCCCATGACCCTGGAGGAGAATATGTCCTTCATCCAGTTCTCCGAAATTCTCCAGGTCGCTGTATTTACTCAAACTCACAAGTTCCCGGAAAGCCAGGCTTTTCCGGTCAAATTCAAGTACCTTTTCACCATTTAACCAGTGTTCAACCATATTTCCATTAACAATGATCCTGACCTTGTTCCATTCTCCCGGGGGGTGAATGGTCAGATCTTCAGGTGGTGGGATCATATCGTAGAGCGACGCCATTTTGTGATTGCCATCCCGCCCGTTTTTTGCATCCGGGTGTCGTTCATTGTCGAGCAACTGGTATTCAAGTCCCAGGAATTTCCCTTCATTTCCGGGAAAATCATCTGTTACCTGGTACTTGATCCCTGAATTGGCACCTTCTGAGAGCCTGGCCTCAAGCACCAGTTCAAAATTACCGTATTTGCCTTTCGTGATGATATCATGACCAGCTTCGTGTTCCTCGGTCTCACCCAGCACGGTAAGCACATCATTTTCAACCACCCATCCGTGTTCGGGGAATTCATCTGACTTTGTATCCCTCCAATGATCGGTGGAAGAGCCATCAAACAACCAGGTCCACTGGTCTCCCTCGGTGCTTTCAGTGGCTGAAGGGATTTCATCTTTTGCTGCCTTTTTTTCTTTATTGGCGCATTGGGTTACCAGTATCAGTACTCCAATGAAAAAAATGATTTGTGTTTTCATGGGTATCGTTCTTAGTTAGACTCTATCATGCTAAGTTAGATTGTATCATTCTTAGTAAGACTGCAACGTGCGCAGTTAGAACTTATCGTTCTCATTTAGAATGCATACGCTACTTAAAAATTTTCCGTGTAAAAGATTTAAACCGTAGGTTCCCAACCGGGCGCATAATCCCGGCCCCAGAGCCTCATTGCCCCATCATCTCCGATGATGTGGCCATTTTCAGGATTTGTTGTCAGTCCCCTGCCGACGCGTTGAGATATATTCCCCAGTTGCACCCAGGTTGTACTCTTATGCCCTTCTGCAACATCCGCATTTGGCTTCTTTCCTGTTCGGACACTTTGAAGGAAGTCATCGATATGCACATTGTCAAGACCAGCGGCCGGACTGGAAGTATTCCGGCCATCGATAACCACATCTGATTTCACTTCCCTGACGATATTTTCATCCATATCGTATATGGTATACCCGTCATGACCCGTCAGCATGCTGCCTTTGTCACCATAAAAAATGACCCCGCGGCCCAGGCCTTCCACCTTCTTGCCGTTACAGCTTCTTCCTTCCCAGACCACAGAAGCACCTTCGCACTCATAAGTAATAAGCTGTGTGTCAAATGCTTCCCAATCGTCGTCATAGTGATAACGACCGCCCACGGAGTAGACCTTGTTTGGGAAATCAACTCCCAGACCCCACCGGGCAACGTCGACCTCATGCGTTCCGTTGTTCAGTGCCTCACCGGTGCCCCAGTTCCAGAACCAGTGCCAGTTGTAATGGATCAGGTTGTCCTGGTAGGGACGCCGTGGGGCAGGTCCCTGCCAGAGTTCATAATCCAGATTATCGGGCACAGGAACCACTTTCCCGGTCCCGATGGGACCCCTGTTATTGTTATACCATGTTTTGACCATGTAAGGCTTTCCAATCACACCATCCTTCAGAGCGTTGATGCCCTCAGTCAGCAGTTTCCATGACCTGCGCTGGGAGCCCATCTGCACCACCCTGTCATATTTACGGGCCGCTTTGATGGCCATTTCACCTTCTGCAGGATTGTGGCTGAGGGGTTTTTCGACATAAACATGTTTACCTGCCACACAGGCCATAATGGTCGCCGGCGTATGCCAATGGTCCGGCGGCGCAAGGAAAACTGCATCAATATCCTTTCGTTCCACCATTTTTCGATAATCCCCTTCGGACTCCGGGGTTTTTCCAACCGCTTCCTCCACAGCCCTGATGCCTTTCTGCAGTGCCTTTTCCTCCACATCACAGATGACCTTCACCTCTGTATTCTTCTGTTGGGCAAAATTGGCAGCCATGCCTTTGCCCCTGCCATTGGTACCCATAACACCCACCACGATCCTGTCATTGGCACCCATAATCCGGGAATAACTGTCAGCAGAAAATCCATATCCCACACCACCAATGGCCAGGGCAGAAGATCCTGCAGCTACTTTTTTAATGAAATTTCTTCTTGTATTCTCCATTTTAATGCATGTTTATGGTGTAAATTTTTAAAGCCTGTCGATGAAATTAATACCCAACCTTTTTAGAATTATG
>CAZOXI010000585.1:0-2931 GCA_964583445.1 uncultured Bacteroidaceae bacterium
TATCAGGATAAAATCTCAGGCTTTATAATTATGAACAGCGGGCATAACCTGGAAGTAGGACTTCCGCTCTCCGTTGACTGGGTGGAGAATTATGCAACGGAGCAAATTGCTTCAGGCGAAGATTTGGAATACTGGACAAATGTGCGGGACTGGTGTGCTGCTGAACCCGATATGACGGTACCCGAGAATTACTTTGAATATGCAGGCTATCTCCGTGAAACAGATGCTTACCGTCATGATAATTTACCAGTGAATACAGGGATTGTAACATTAAACGATGTGCTCAACTCGCATATGAGCCTGGCAGCCTTTTTCAACGGTGGATATCTTGCCCGGAACTTTAATATTCTGGAACTGAATTTATCAGAGGATATGCAGAGGATCACCCTCCCTGTATTAGTAATCTGGGGAAAATACGATGGGGTCAATACACTCGAGATGGGTTACGATGCATACAATTCAATTGGAACCCCTCCAGAAAACAAGGAAATGATTATCCTGGAAAACAGCGCACATGAGGGATACCTCGAAGAACCTGAATTATTCAAAGCCTCGTTAGGTTCGTTCATTGAAAATACAATTACTCAATTATAGAATGAAAAAACTATCGATTCCAATATTGCTAGTTTTAATATTAAATAATCCATGCTTTACGATGGAAACTGAAAAGACGATAACACTAGAAGATGGTAGAATTCTTGGCTATGCTGAATATGGCGATTCAATAGGCTACCCCATATTTTATTTTCATGGAGGACAGGAGAGCAGATTGTCTTCAGGCTTTATGGACAGCACAGCAAAAAGACTAAACATTAGATTGATATCTCCAGATCGGCCTGGTATAGGACTTTCAACCTTTCAACCCAATAGAACATTCTTGAATTGGGGCAATGACATAGTCCAACTAGCTGATAAACTTAACATTGAACGTTACTCTGTGTTTGGTTTATCTGGAGGTGCACCACATGTTCTGGCAACGATTCTTAGGGACTCTGCAAGAATTGATAATGCTTCTATTATTTCAGGTGCGACTCCTTATAATTACAAAGGAACATTGAAAGGAATGTGGTTCCCCGTAAAATTGATACATTGGTTTGCAAGCCGGCGAAATGATAAACAACTCAGAAAATTTATTCAAAATGACTATAATAGTCTGCTTAACAAGTCAGATAAGCGCATGAAACAATTTCAAAGTTATTTACCTAAGCCTGATAAAAAATTACTAACTGAGCAACCTGAGTATGGTTGGGAGTTTATAAGAGGAAGTATCGAAAGCTATCACCAGGGAATTGATGGAGTTGTCCAGGAATGGAAACTATACGTGGCCGATTGGCAGATAGATTTAAGCGCGGTTCATTATCCAATTGTTCTCTGGTATGGAAAAGATGATAAGATGGCACCATATCATCGAGGAAATTATTACAACAGGACCCTCCCTAATTCTACACTCAAATTGATACCTAATGAAGGTCATTTTTCCTTGATACGAAATCATTTGGATGAAATTTTAATTGAATTAAGTAGCACGTCATAAAATGAGTTTCCCTAATGTGTTTTGTCAGTGTCATGAAAGTCACCTATTATTGATCGTTAGCTAAAAAGTGAGTTGCCGTTTTTTGTGTATCTCTGAAGACTTTTAGTATTTTTGCATGGTCTGTGTTGCGGTGAGTTTAGTCTCACCGTTAAGGATCGCAAAGAAAAGCTTTAACTGGGTGTTACTTAGTGATTCACTTATATCCTGATAGTGAAGCGCATTTGAACGAACAACAAGGTCCATTGCTATTTTTATGCTCTCTTCTGTAACTTGTTTTTCAGTTGCATTCCAGGCATTGTGACAGAGTTGCTGAAGATAGTCAGGATGATTATTTATTGATCGGATCATTAAATTGACCAGATCCTTATTAATTTTTTCCCCAGTATTTTTAAAACTCGTTTGAATAAAACCGATCCAGTGTTCTTCAGGTATCTTTTCAAGCATGAGGAGGTCGCCAAATCTATAAAACGCCCTTGATTCTGTTTTGAAAGGTTCCAGCATCATATGTTTTCTACTTCCGTAAAGTCAATAACCGGTATTTTCATGATGTTGCCAATAGGAGCGAAGCTCCTTTTCCAGTGCAATATGTTCCTTTAACATGGAGATACCCTGGAACTCATCTATGCACACTACCACTCTAATCCCTTTCTTCCTGGCTATTGTTTCAGGAAGGTTGATGATTTCCTCTTTTGATTTTTGTGTCTCTCTCCAGGAAAAACTCAATGAAAAATCATTTACAGCATCAGCTTCGGAAGAGAATGAGGGTGAAATCTTTTGAAAAAAGTTCTCATGCACAGCACAATATCTTCTGTACTAATAACAGAAAAGAGGGGAGTTGATCATTCAATCCTTTATCTGTTCAACAACAACCTTTCGATTATGATGCTGTTGTCCATCCTGATCTCTAGAATATAGATGCCACCAGGAAGATCACTTGCATTGAAATCAATCTTTTGCCGCCCACCCTGCTGGAGTTCGGAACACTCAAAGATCAGAGAGATGATGCTGGATAAGCTTAATCATTTTGGAACAATTTCAACAATTATCCTTTGATACCCTTTTAACATAGGACTTCCAGTGTCGCTCACTTCAAGTATCATATGGATCGTTTCTGGTTTGGTCACCTTTGGGGCAGTAAAAGATATCCGATCGGAATCATTATTTTTAAAATCTACCATTGCAGGGTAACTGCCAGCTTCCTTTGAATGAAGCACAGTATATCATGGTCACTTTTGGATGATATTGTTCTATGTATGTCCCCGCTCCATCCTGGTACCAGATATTGTACATTACAACTTTGGAGATTGCTTTTTCGTACTCCTCAGGATACTGTGTTTTTAACTTATACCTAGATCGAGCGATTTGTGCAAAAAAAGATAAAAGATAGCTTGTTTAAT
>CAZOXI010000586.1:0-2928 GCA_964583445.1 uncultured Bacteroidaceae bacterium
GGTCAACCAAATGCTTGCCAGGATCACGGCATTACAGGAGAACTTTATCGCAGTCACCCCCACCGGCAATAAGAAAAAAGGAGTCACTGCATCCAGCATCAGGGGCGTTCGGGAATCCATCGCACAACTGCAGAATGGACATCCCCTGGGCTTTTTTCCTTCGGGGGCGGTTTCCGATTTTGACCTTGCAACCTGCAGGGTCAGGGATCGATCCTGGCAAAAGAGCATCCTGCACCTGATACATTCAGCGAAGCTTCCTGTTCTGCCTATCCGTTTTTTCGATCATAATTCACCCCTGTTCTATTTTCTTGGTCTGATCAACTGGAGAATCCGTTTGCTCAGGCTGCCTTCCGAGGTATTCAACAAGGAAAATACTCAACCCCGCATGGGGATTGGGAATATGATCTCTTCAAGGCAACAGGAACAATTCAACAGTCCGGAAGCACTCGGTGCATTTCTTCGAAAATCTGTCTATGAAATGCCAATGCCCGAAACGTTTTCAGAGGCGAAAACTGTGATAAGAAAACTTCAGAATCAACCATCGGTCCTTACCGAGCAGTATTAAAAAATGAAAACTCACCACAACAACGAAGTGATAAGGGCTATATTCAGGGATCGTCCGAGATCGAACCTGCTTAAAAAACATGAACAACATGCGATCTCCTGGCTGGTCAGGCGCATTCCCCCATGGATCAATTCAGATATCCTGACAGGGATCGGCCTCTTTGGAAATGTGATCGTATCAGCTTCATTTATCATTGCCGCATATTACCACGGGCTGTACCTTCTTTTTGGATTGCTGGGTTTCATGATCAATTGGTTTGGCGATTCCCTGGATGGGCGACTCGCATATTACAGGAATATTCCGCGCAAAAATTATGGTTTCGCACTCGATATCACCATCGACTGGATCAGTATCATCATTGTAGGGTTTGGTTATATCATATACGCAGAAGAAGCATGGGAATGGCTCGGATATGGTTTTGTTGTAATGTATGGCTGGGAAATGATCCTGGCACTGATCAGGTACAATCTTACCGGGCAATACCTGATTGATTCCGGAAAAACCGGTCCCACAGAAGTCAGGATTATCCTTTGTATACTCCTTGTCATAGAAGTTATCTGGCCCGGATCATTGAAATACCTGGCTGCAATACTGGTAAGTGTATTGTTTATTGTCAATATCTTTGATACCCACCGGCTGCTCAGTTTGGCCGATCAAATTGACCGGGACAACCATCACAGTAAAAAAAAAGCTGGTGACTGAAAACACCCCCTGGATTTAAGAAAGAACACCCCCGGATGAATGAAAAAAAGGTCTGCATGTATGCTTGAAAGCGTCGAGTGGATAGAACAAAGTTCCGGATAGATTTCCCTCGAATGTTTCGAAGCACACTTGCCGGGGGAACAATTTGACAGGTCCCATTGTTGACCCTTCACATGGGAAATTCAATTTCCAGACATTCTACTAAGCTGGTTCATTTCCTTACATATATTTTTAGGATCGTATTAAAATCAAAATTAAAACCAACATTGATCTATGACTCATCCAAAAATACTGGTAACCGCCTCAACGGGTAATATCGGCCACTGGCTGTCAAAAGCCTTACATGAGAAAAAGATTCCTTTTACTGCTGCTACCCGGGATGCCGGAAAAGCCATAAAGCAGTGGGGATTTGAAACCGATACCGTCCATTTCGATTTCCGCGATCCATCCCGATTTGCAGATTCATTAAAGGACAAGGAACTTCTGTTCCTGTGCGGACCATCGGCCACACCCGGGGCTCAAAAACTACTCTTCCCGATCGTAGAAGAAGCTGACAAGCAAGGTGTACAGCACGTCATATTCATCGCATCTTATCCTGACGTAATGGAAGCCATTGAAAAATCGAATATGAACTACACATTTCTACGTGGCAATTTCTTCATGCAGAATTTCCGGATGTACCAGGAGAAAGATATACGGGACCACCACCAGATATTCATGCCCACCGGGAAGGGCAAAGCACCGTTTGTGCACACCCGCGATATCGGCAAGATTGCTGCCGCAATAATGGAAAACCCAGATAAATACCAGGGACAAACAATTTATCTCACGGGTCCGGAATCCATGGACCATTACCAGGCAGCGGAGATATTTTCGGAGGTGCTGGGCCACACGATCAAATATAAAGAACCGGATGACAATACCTACCGGAAGGTGATGAAAGAACGTGGATTCTCAGGTGAATATATCGATGCCATGATCCAGGTATTCGGGAAGATCAAGAAAGGAGAAGTGGACAGGACCTCAGACAGTGTCAAAGAAATCCTGGGAAGGAAACCGGCCACATTAAGAGAATATGTCGAGGAGAACAAACATGTATTTGGACGCTGATCAGCCCATGTTCACCTGAAATCGAACAACAGCTTAATCGGGTAGAACTGATCATCGCGGCGTCCCCCATACGTCCCTTGCTGGCTTGTCGGGCCCAACCTTTCTGCCTGTTTGAATTTTGTCCCAATCGCCGGGATTTCATATAAAAAAGAAAGATCTCCTTCCGGGAAGGGTGGATAGGTATCTCCCTGAACATGTGCTGGTTTTCCAGGTGTAAACAGTCTGAAAAACAGGTTGGGCGTTTCAGAAACAATCGTGAAATCTGATTCTTCCGTTTCCAATGTTGCCCAGTACAGGTTTCCATGGTATCCTTTAAATTCAGGATAAACCAGGTGATTAAAACTTTCTCCGGTAATGGTGTTGTTATATGTCTTTTCCCAAACTCCTAAATTGCTGCCTTTGATCCGGTTCTTCCAAACGCGGTAGGGACCACGGCCCATCCATTTAACAGCCTGACATTTTTCTTCGGGATAATCGAATGAAATCCCGGCGAAATCCACATCATTCATTCTTCCAGTTAACGGTGAAGCTTCCAGTGCCAACAACCCATT
>CAZOXI010000587.1:0-2924 GCA_964583445.1 uncultured Bacteroidaceae bacterium
ATTTTCTGCTCCTCTTACATAGCATGCAGTACCTGTACAGATGGATATCGGAAATTCACCTTTGGGGATCATGGTAAAGAATGAGTAGAAAGTTACTACACCAAACACTTTAGCTACAGGAATATTCATCTTGTTGGCGATCACCTCCTGCACCTCAGCAGGCAAATATCCGAATTCACTCTGGGTTTTATGCAATACATTGATCAGTTCTCCATGTTCGTTGTTGAACTCATCACAAAAACTATGGATCTTGTCTACCTGATCTTTTCTTAATTCGACTTTTACACTTGACATGGTTCAGCTTTTTATTTTTCTATACTTCAAATACCTTTTTTTTACGCTCAAAATAATGTGTATGCAGCAGTTGATGCGCTTTCTCACTCATCGGCTTATCGAGGAATTCCTCATAGAGTTTAATGATGTAAGGATTCTCGTGGGATTTGCGTAATGTTTTACCCTCATCTTCTTCGTAAATCGCCTTTGTGCGCGCTTTCAAAATGGCCGAATCTCCATGGTGCAGGGGTTGTCCACCTCCTCCAATGCATCCGCCCGGACAGGCCATGATCTCGATGGCATGGTACTGTGATTTTCCTGCCTTGATCTCTTCCAATAATTTCCTGGCATTCCCCAGTCCATGCGCAATCCCGATCCTGATCTCCAATCCATCGAAATCGACAGTTGCTGACCTGATTCCATCCAGGCCCCTTAATTGTTTGAAATCTACAGATTCTAAAGTTTTACCGGTATGCACTTCGTATGCTGTCCTGGTTGCAGCTTCAATCACTCCCCCTGTGGCGCCGAAAATTACTGCCGCACCACTGGACTCACCGAGCGGCGCATCAAAATCACTGTTCTCCATATTCACCAGGTCGAGGTTCGCCTGCTTAATCAGGTGCGCCAGTTCCCTGGTGGAAATAGAATAATCCACATCAGGATTACCATCTACCTTGAATTCATCCCGCTGACATTCATATTTCTTAGCAAGACAAGGCATGATGGAAACCACTACCATCTCTTTCCGGTCTACCCCGATCTTATCTGCAAAATAGGATTTCGCGATTGAGCCGAACATTTGCTGAGGCGAGCGGGCTGTAGATGGAATGTCCTTCATCTCAGGGAAGTGGTATTCAAAGAAATTCACCCAACCCGGGCAGCAGCTGGTCAGTATCGGCAGCTGTACATCCTTGTCCCCATTCAGGTGTTTGGTGAGACGATCGAGTAATTCAGTTCCTTCTTCCATAATGGTCAGGTCCGCTGCAAAATCAGTATCGAATACATAATCGAAACCAAGATTCTTTAATGCAGTGACCATTTGGCCTGTGACACGTGTTCCTGGTTCCAGTCCGAATTCTTCACCTAAAGCAGCCCGCACTGCAGGAGCTGTTTGTACCACTACTGTTTTCGTCGGATCGCTCAACGCCTGTATCACGTTGGCTGTGTGATCCACCTCGGTAAGTGCCCCGGTAGGACAAACAGCGACACATTGTCCGCAGTATGTACAGGGTGAATGCTCCAGGTTCATTTCAAAGGCTGGTGCAACCACTGCGTGAAATCCGCGATTGACTGCATTCAACGCACCTACCGTCTGGAAATCATTACACATGGTCTCACACCTGCGACACATGATACATTTGTCCATTTCCCGGATGATTGAAGGGGAGGTGTCCAACCTGTAACTGGACATCTCCGCATATTCCTGTCCGGGAATATCTCGGATACCCAGCTTTATCGCCATATCCTGAAGATCACAATTCCCTGATTTTGCGCAGGTAAGACAATCCTTGGGATGATCGCTTAGGATCAGTTCCATTACTGTTCTGCGGGCATTGATCACACGCATGCTATTTGTCTTTACCACCATGCCCTCTGCTACATTGGTGGAACAGGAAGGTGCGAGATTGCGCCTGCCTTCGATTTCCACGGAACAGATGCGACATCCGCCTGGTTTGTTTTCAATATTCAGGTCCTTGAGGTCCATATAACACAGGACCGGTATATCTATTCCAAGCTCCTTTGCAGCTTTATATACGGTTGTCCCTGCTGGAACCTCAACCATTTTACTGTCTATTGTTAATTTTACTTGATCCATGTTTCAATTTCTGTTAAAGGTTCTGCTTTATTTTAAAACCACTGCGTCAAATTTGCATTTCTCCATACAAGCACCACATTTGATGCAGATTGCAGGGTTCACCACATGCAATTCTTTACGCTCGCCTGAAATGGCTCCTACAGGGCATGCGCGGGCGCAGGCTGTGCAACCAACACATTGTTCCTCCAGGATGAAGTACTCCAGAAGCTCCTTGCAAACACCTGCTACACATTTTTTGTCAATCACGTGCGATTGATATTCATCCATAAAATTATCCAAGGTGGAAAGCACAGGGTTGGGGGAACTCTGGCCCAGTCCGCAAAGGGAGGTGTCCTTAATGACTTCACCCAGATTACGCAATCTTTCGATATCCGCTTCTATCCCTTTCCCTTCGCAAATCCTGGCAAGCATTTCGTGTAATCTTTTATTTCCGATGCGACAGGGTGCACATTTTCCGCAGGATTCTTCCACTGTAAAGTCCAGGTAAAACCTGGCAATGGAAACCATGCAGTCATCTTCGTCCATCACGATCATTCCGCCTGAGCCCATCATTGATCCGTTGGCCACCAGGTTTTCATAGTCGATCGGCGTATCAAGATGCTTTTCGGTCAAACAGCCACCTGAAGGACCGCCGGTTTGTACGGCCTTGAATTTTTTACCATTCTTGATTCCTCCGCCTATTTCGAAGATCACCTCCCGGAGGGTTGTTCCCATGGGCACTTCTATCAATCCTACATTATTAATCTTTCCCGCCAGGGCAAATACCTTGGTGCCTTTGGATTTCTCTGTACCGATACTGCTGAACCAATCCGCTCCGCGTAATAGTATTGCAGGC
>CAZOXI010000588.1:0-2924 GCA_964583445.1 uncultured Bacteroidaceae bacterium
TATCAGTTTCAGTCCCCAGGTAGAATTTTGCGGATCGAAGTTGAGGGTCTTGAACGGAATCGCCAGCTCGGCCTCCCATCCTTCCCCGGTGATTTGTGCTTTGCCGGTCCAGAGGCCATCCCATGCCTTGTTGAACGCAGCCCCATTTTCGCTGATAATGGCATCGCCTATAGAACCCCGCGGACCGACCTGGAACCAGTATGCGTTTCGTTGGTCCAGGTAGGTGTCCAGGATCACCTGCACACGGTCGTCGTATAACAGGCTCACATCACGAGCCATCTCTTTCGCGGTAATGTTATCCGGGTCAGAATAACATTTGAACCCGATGTACAGGTTGGCATCATCGAATCCGAACCGCACCTCCGTTCTGACTGAAGCCGGCTTACCTGGAACAGGTTCACGCTGGTAAAATTGTGTCACTGGTGCAGCATTGTTCCAGCTTTCTTCGTTTACCAGGCCATCGGTCTTTATGGATTGATCAAAGCGAACCGCGCGCACATCGGCCTGTCCCGCTGCAACCTGGGAAGTAAACAGCATGAATACAGAGGAAATGATCAATCCGTGAATGGAAATGACCCATCTTTGAATAAATCCTGGCAGTAACATGTATCAGTCAGTATGGAACTCCCGAAGATACACATGATTTATTAAAACACCTCGGCTAAGGGAGGAAAGACGATGCCGCGGATGAATATCCCCGCACCAACAGACTGATAATTAGCGTATTAAATATATATATATTTAAATGTATATTTAGCTATATATTAATATTTCTATTTAAATATATATTTCAAAAGCACGTGGCATCCGGGGGTAACCATGGGTCCGTGGCCATGACCGTCGAATTCGAACAGGTAGGTTTGTTTGTGACCGGCAACCTGCATCATGCGCCACATGTAGGCATTTTCTTCGTACCTGCCCAGCATTTCCAGCTCCCGGTCGCCTGTCAGCAGGTACAAGGGCGGTGCATCCTTGCGCACATGGTAGAGCGGAGCCAATTCATCGATAACCGGCTTCTACTCTTTGATAATTCTTACCTGGTGTTGCTGGTTGTTTTTCCCGGAGAGCTGCAGGATATATACCCCCGGCTTCAGATCTCCCAGGTGAAGTTCATGGTTTTCAGCGCTGAAGATCCTTCGACCCGACAGGTCCGTAACAGAGGCGCGTTCAAGGTCCGGCCAGGCGATGTTCAAATGATCTCTGAACGGGTTCGGATAGACCTTCAGTCCGGGTGGAAACACATTATATGCCACCCCTGTCTCTTCCATATCAGTCAACAGAATAGTAATCTCGGCAACATCTGTAATGGATCCGTCAGTAACCTGTGTCTCCAGGACAGAGCGTTCCATGGTTTCATAATCCAGCAATGCGGAATCCGCAACTTCAATTGCGCCATTCGTACTGTTGATTCCGAATGCTCCCGTGTCATTGCCATTCAGAATAGAAAAGGAAAGTGTTCCTGTGCCCGAGTAGCCCACAATCGGTATCCCAACCATTGTGCCAACCGCGCTGTGCTCTTTAATGCTGAAGGTGTCGCGGGCAATGGAAAGGGTCACCTCTCCCTGGTCATCCACACAACTGCCGACAACATAGGTGTGTTTCACATCCCGTGTATTACGTTCCATTCCATTGAAGGAATAGGTGTAATAGAACTGGATGAGTGTTCCTTCCTGGGCATTCAGCCTGAATGGCACGCCCGGGGTTACAGGATATCCCGGGAAGGGTTCACTGGTTCCATAATACAGGATACAGGTGGGACTGCCTGCATTCCCGCCTCCGGGAATGAAGGTGAGCGTCGGGTTGCTCTTGTCTTCCGAGAATGCATAGGTGTAATCCCCATTGTCCGGCCCCCCGCTGCAGGAGGGAGCAGGCTCGATCTCGATGGCAACAGGTGCCGAGGTGGCAACGGCTCCTCCATCGTCCGTAGCCCTGGCGGTAAGTTCATGAACACCAATGCCTGAATTGTTCCATTCCAGCATATAGGGTGCCTCGTGGTCCTCCCCGATTTTGATAATTCCGTCGAAGAATTCCACCAGCACGATCTCCCCGTCCAGGTCAGTTGCCGAAGCGTTGATCGTGACAGATGATCCTTCGTAATAGGATGTATTGTTCGCAGGAGCAGTGATGAGCACGGAAGGTGTCAGGTTATCCGAAGCAGATACAATGACCAGTACCGAACTGTGGGCACTGTAAGTACCGTCATCAACGGTGAGCCTGCATTTGTAGATGCCTTCCTCCAGGTTGGAAATTCCGGGCGAGGCCATCGCCGGATCCGAAAAGTCGATGACCGACGGACCATATACCTGTTCCCACAGATACGACAATCCGGAGCCCTCGGGATCGTAACTGGCTGATCCATCCAGTGTCGCTGTATTATCGGGCAACAGGACCACCACCGGCGCTCCGGCATCTGCATACGGGGGTGCATTTTCCAGTGCCCCGGCATAGGTGAAGGTCATCCTGCCCAGGTTGAATTCACCTCCTGTAAACACGAGGCGGACCACCTGCACCCCTTTGTTCAGCTCAATACCTTCAGCGATTTTTGCAGACCAGGAATCCCAGTAGCTGGTTGTACTCACTGGTATATCCGGACTAATTCTTCTTCCGTCGATCTCAAAGTGAAACGGTCCGCCGCCGTTTTCATTGCCTGAGGCATACCTGAATGACAGGTCATATACCCCGGCTGTCTCCACGTCAACGGTATATTCAAGCCATTCGCCCGAAGCGATCCATCCCACTATTGCTCCCTCAACGGGATCTGAAACAGCATCCACATATTCACCCGGTCTGAATTCTCCTTCATTGGCCGGGGACATATCCACATAGGATATTCCCTGCCCATTGCCTCCTTCAAACTTATCATACAGTCCTGCCTCAATTGTGCCGGGCAGTACTACCGGTAATTCGCCGGAGGGTACCTGCTC
>CAZOXI010000589.1:0-2923 GCA_964583445.1 uncultured Bacteroidaceae bacterium
TTCCGATCTCAGATCCCGGGCCGAACCGGCAAAGAAGCGGCTATAAGTATGTAGAATCTCCGCGGTTTACGTGCGGCTTTCCAGGTAGCTCATCACCTCTTTGTATACATTCTCCCCATTGAACCCCAGCATTTTGTCCAACACCTTGTAGGGTGCTGAAAAACCAAAGCTTTCCAGTCCGAACACTCTTCCTTTGGGTCCTACGAGTCCCTGCAGAGTGACAGGCAAACCTGCTGACATACCGAAGACGGGAAGTGCAGTGGGGATGACAGATTCACAATAGGAATCGTCCTGGTCACGAAACCTGCCTTCCGAGATGGCAGATACGACCCGAACCTTCAGTTGTGCACGTTCTTCGAGTAGTGCAGCACCTTCTATCAGCGTCGATACTTCTGATCCGGATGCGACGAGGGTTACCTGGGGTATCTCATCACAGTCTTTTACGATGTACGCACCTTTTTCAGCCTGCAGGGCATCCTTGAACCTTGTTGATCCCGGCATGGCAGGAATATCTGCGATGCCCTGGCGTGAAAGGATCAGTGCGGTGGGGGTCTTCCTGTTATCAAGTGCCATTTTCCATGCAACGGCCGATTCCGTTCCGTCCGCGGGTCGCAACACAAGCATGGACCGGTCACCTGAATGGTTTTTCAGGTGTTCCAGCAGCCGGATCTGTGCTTCCTGCTCCACGGGCTGATGCGTAGGTCCGTCTTCGCCGACCCTGAATGCATCGTGGGTCCAGACATAAACGATTGGGAGTTCCATCAGTGCTGCAAGCCTGACCGCGGGTTTCATGTAATCACTGAAGACGAAGAAGGTTCCTACCACGGGGATCACGCCACCATGTAATGCCATACCGCTGGCAAGGCCTCCCATGGTCAGTTCGCTTACCCCGGTCTGCAGAAAGGCACCCGAAAAATCATTTTTCCTGAATGCCCTGGTCTTCTTCAGAAAGCCATCTGTCTTGTCGCTGTTGGAAAGGTCCGCAGAGGCAACGATCAGGTTCTCCACCTTATCGTGCAATGCACCAAGGACGGCACCTGCAGAGGCCCTGGTAGCCATATTCTCTTTCAGTTCAATGGCGGAAAAGTCGATCTCCGAAATTTCGCCATCCAGGAACTGTTGCAATTTTGTTGCCAGTTCAGGGTGTTGCTCCTCCCAGGCTTTTTGTTCCGCTTTCTTTTTGGCGACGTACTTGCGTTTTTCATCCAGTATCTTTTTATACCTGTCGGCTACTTCCGGAAAGATATTAAAAGGATCGTCCGGGTCTCCCCCCAGGTTGGCAATAGATTTTTCAAATGAGGCACCTGCTGCGGAGAGGGGCATCCCATGGGTAGAGGTTTTTCGCTCAAATGATTCGTCATCATCGGAAACAGCGCCTTTTCCCATAATGGTTTTTCCGATGATCAGCACCGGTTTTTCTTTTTCTGCATGCGCTTTTTCAAGCGCGCTGGTGATCTCTTCAGGATCGTTTCCGTTGATGGAGTAGACCCTCCAGCCCCATGCTTCGTATTTCTTTGCTGTATCCTCGGTGGTGACCACATCGGTGGTTGAGGAAAGCTGAATATCGTTGCTGTCATAAAACATCACCAGGTTGTTGAGCCCGAGATGTCCGGCAATACGACCGGCACCCTGGGAGATCTCCTCCTGGACACCGCCGTCGGAAATAAAGGTGTAGGTCTTGTGCGCCATCCATTCACCAAACCGTTCTACGAGGAAGCGTTCAGCGATTGCTGCACCAACTGCCATGGTATGTCCCTGCCCGAGGGGACCGGATGTATTCTCAATTCCACGGGCTGCATTCAGCTCCGGATGACCCGGCGTGGGGCTTCCCCACTGGCGGAAGTTGGCAAGGTCCTCCATACTGAAGGCACCGGTCAGGGCCAGCATGGAATACAGCATAGGCGACATATGACCGGGATCCAGGAAAAACCGGTCCCTGAATGCCCAACTCATGTCGTCAGGGTCGAAGTTCATGAATTTCGAGTATAAAATCTCGATGTAATCAGCTCCGCCCATGGCACCACCCGGGTGCCCGGATGCGGCTTTTTCAACCATTGCTGCTGATAGAATCCTGATGTTGTCTGCTGCTTTTGTGTGCTGTTCCTTGCTCATTGATATGTTCTTTGGGTTTATTTTTGAAAACGCCTGTAAAATTAGCAAATATTAAATAAAATCTGAAGGATTTATTAAATTTGTAATTACAAGTGCACCGGAAAATAGCGGAAAACGAATAGAAACGGGAACGGTTGTGTTGACAGGATCCTACAGAATTGTCGTATTTCTGAAGGATTTGTGCATTAAATGTCTACCGGGCTCCAGAAAGTCTTTATTCCTTTGCTTTTGCCAGTCCTTCCTGCATCCAGGACGTATAGCTGTCAACATCCAGGTCGGTGCCCCGGGGTTCTTGTACGACATTCCCTTCACTGTCCATGATCACATACAACGGCACTGTATTGGTCTGGAACATAGAGATCTCGTAGTCAACGTTTTGCTGACCGATGGTTTTCTTTACTTTACCGTCGATCTCCGAGGTGTACCACTCATCTTCCGGGAGTTTCACATTCACATCGGTATACAATGAGATCAGCACAAAGTCGTTCCGGAGCATGGATTGAACCGTAGGATCAGACCAGACAGCTGCCTCCATCTTTTTGCAATTGGAGCAGAAGCGACCGGTGAAATCCAGGAAGACAGGCTTGCCGGTTTTTTCTGCGCATGCCAGGCCCTCCTCCAGGTCATAGAATGACTTCAAGCCATAGGGCGTATGGAATTCGTCGGTATGCTTTTCAGGGATACAGGCTGCATCGATATCGGCAGTTGCCACTGCAGTTGCTGCCGGCGCTGCTACCTGTGTCATATCGATCCAGCCAGGTGATTTGGGAGGCAGCAGGGGAGCTGCCATTTTCAGGTTCGCACCAAAGAG
>CAZOXI010000590.1:0-2917 GCA_964583445.1 uncultured Bacteroidaceae bacterium
GTGAAGCAATGGATATGGCTGACTATAACATGCTCCTACGCCTTGGAAATGCTTAATCAGCTAAAGTTAAGCGCTATTTAAAATATATCAGAGCGATTTTAATATATATATAAATAGCGATTTAAATATATATATTGTGCCGCAGGCACCTGCACCGCCAGTAAATGGAAGTAAACAATAAAGAAGCGAGGATAGTAAGGTGCGTTGAGGTGACGTGAAGTGAGGCGCGGTGAAGAAAGCAATCAATACAACAACAATGAATCTGGGATTGAATAAAATAAACAGACCACGACGAAGATGATCAGGGCAGTGATCTTTGATATGGACGGCTTGCTGATCGACACCGAACCCTACTGGCAGGCGACAGAGCGAAAGGTATTCGGTGAGCTCGGGATGGAGATCACGGAAGAGATGCAGGTGGACACGTTCGGGTTGCGGACCGATGAACAGATCCGGCACTGGTACAATATCCGGCCCTGGAACACCCTGTCGGTCAAACAGGTTGAAGACCGTTACAACGAAGCAATGCTGGACTACTTCCGGGAGCAGGCGGAACTGATGGAGGGGGCACAATATGCGTTGGATTTTTTTAGCGAAAAAGGGTTGCCGATGGCCCTGGCTTCTTCATCCAATATGGAGCTGATCAATGCCTTCCTGGACCGGTTTGGGTTCCACCATTATTTCACCGAGGTGTACTCGGCAGAATTCGAGCAGTCTGGCAAGCCGCACCCGGCAGTATACCTCGAGACGGCGCGTCGCATGAACACGGACCCGGTCCGGTGCCTGGCACTGGAGGATTCGTTCCATGGCCTGATCGCTGCAAAGGCGGCCCGGATGAAGACCATCGTCGTCCCGGAACATCCCGATGAGCGGTTTGGTGCATCCGATATTGTATTACATTCGCTGAAGGAACTAAACGATGCAGTGTTTCATCAGCTCAACAGTTCCGGAATGTGATATCCGGTTCATGATCAGGTGCTGCCGGACTATTTCATGAACCCATGGGTCAGTGACATAATAATTAAAAGAACAGACACTTAATAACTATTCTTGTGCGTAGTGAAGTAAATGTATTTTGCCCTGCCACGGTCTCCAATGTGGGACCCGGGTTCGACCTGCTGGGGTTTGCCCTTGAGACACCCGGTGATGAACTCCGGGTAAGAAGGAACGACCTGGGAAAACTTCAGCTGATCGACCGGTCGGGAACCGGACTGCCCCTGGATCCCAACCTCAATGTAGCAGCAATTGCGGCAACAGCCCTGCTCGATGAGCTGGGAAACACGGATGGGTTCGATATCATTTTTACGAAAAAAATCAATCCAGGCAGCGGGCTCGGATCCTCTGCCGCAAGCTGCGTTGCCGCCGTAATGGGCATCAACGAACTCCTGGGTGCACCCTTTGCTGTCCCCGAACTGCTGCCGTATGCTATGGAGGGAGAACTTTCGGCCAGCGGATCCTATCATGCAGATAATATCGCCCCTGCACTGTTGGGTGGATTTACCCTGATCCGGGGATATGATCCACTGGATATCAAGCACATTCCCTACCCGGATGACCTGCATTGTGCCGTGGTACATCCCGACCTTCAGTTCAAGACCAGCGATGGACGCAAGGTGATCCCAAATAAATTTCCGATTAAAACCGCTTTGTCGCAGGCCGGTAACCTGGCAGGACTGATTGCCGGGCTGACCACTTCAGACCACAGCCTGATCGGACGGTCGCTCATCGACCTGTTCGCTGAACCTTACCGGACCGGAAAGTTACCGGAATTTGAAACGCTCCGGGAAAAGACCATCGATGCCGGTGCCCTGGGCAGTGGCCTGTCGGGATCCGGACCTTCCGTCTTCGCACTATGCAGGAGTTTCGGGATCGCGGAAACGGTTGCCGCGGTCATGAAAACACATTTTTCAGAACATGACATCACAAGCAGCACCTACGTTTCCAGGGTAAGTGAAGCAGGGTGCAGAATAACAGGCTAGGTACATGATCTATTATTCAACACAGGATAAAACAGTGACCGCCACACTTGAAGAAGGTGTAAAACGCGGAATGGCACCGGATCGGGGGCTCTTCATGCCGCAGAAGATTCCTGTGCTCACCAGGAAAGAACTTGAACAGGTAATCAACAGCAGCTCGCTTGCAGAAGTGGGACAGGTCATTGCCGGAAGGCTTTTCGGTGAGGATGTTCCTGCCCCGGCACTGGAGGAGATCGTGGATGATGCACTGAATTTTGATACGCCCGTAGTAAAGGTTTCCGAAGGCATCCACGCCCTGGAACTCTTCCACGGTCCTACCCTCGCTTTCAAGGATGTGGGCGCACGTTTCATGGCACGCCTGCTTCAGCATTTCACCAGCGATACCGAAACAGAGGTACACGTGCTGGTGGCCACCTCCGGTGATACCGGCAGCGCTGTCGCCAATGGTTTCCTGGGGGTGCCCGGGATCTCGGTCCATGTGTTGTACCCCTCCGGACAGGTGAGTGCGCTGCAGGAGAAACAGTTCACCACGTTGGGAGAAAACATCACGGCACTGGAAGTGGACGGATCATTCGATGATTGCCAGGCGCTGGTAAAACAGGCATTCGCTGATGATGCCCTGCGGTCCGAAATGACCCTTACATCTGCCAATTCCATTAACCTTGCACGTTTCCTTCCGCAGTCGTTCTACTATTTCCGCGGGTGGAGCCAAATAGTGACCGGCCTGGCGGGTTCCGGCACGGTGAATAACGGCCAGTCGGGTTCCGGTACGGTGAATAACGGCCTGGCGGGTTCCGGTATATTGAATAAAAGGCAGTCAGGTGACGGGCTGGTGGATACCAACCCACTGGTAATCTCCGTCCCCAGCGGCAATTTCGGAAATCTTACGGCGGGACTGATCGCCCGGGAGATGGGCCTTCCCGTGCATACCTTCCTTGCTG
>CAZOXI010000591.1:0-2915 GCA_964583445.1 uncultured Bacteroidaceae bacterium
TTGATTAAACAAGCTATCTTTTATCTTTTTTTGCACAAATCGCTCGATCTAGGTACTACTAAGCGAGGGTCCCGGGAGTTTCTTCCGGGACCTGTTTTTTAATTTCTTCTTTAAGCTTATTTTCTATACTTTTGTGGCTGAAAATTGAGGAGCTATGTTTGAAAGTTTATCAGATAGATTAGAGCAGTCGTTCAAGCTGCTGAAGGGACAGGGACGGATTACCGAAGTGAATGTTGCCGAGACCCTGAAGGATGTGCGGAGGGCTTTGCTGGATGCGGATGTGAATTTCAAGATCGCCAAGCAATTTACCGATGCAGTGAAAGAAGAAGCGCTCGGTCAGAAGATCCTGTCTTCGGTGAAGCCGAACCAGATGATGGTGAAGATCGTGCACGACCGCCTGGCGGAGTTGATGGGATCGGAGAGTGCAGAGATTGAAACCAAGGGAAGTCCGAACGTGATCCTTATTGCCGGACTCCAGGGTTCAGGTAAGACGACCTTTTCAGCAAAACTTGCCAACTACCTTAAATCCAAAAAGGGACGCAATCCCATGCTGGTTGCAGGTGACGTGTATCGTCCCGCTGCGATCGAACAGTTGAAAATACTGGGCGGTCAAACCGGTGTGGATGTTTATACAGAAGAGGAAAATAAAAATCCCGTAAAGATCGCAAAGGCAGCGATCAAATCGGCCAGGGACGCGGGCAGGAACACCGTGATCATTGATACCGCGGGACGATTGGCTGTGGACGAGGAGATGATGAAAGAGATCAAGGCGATCAAAGATGCCGTAAATCCGCATGAGATCCTGTTCGTGGTGGATTCAATGACCGGTCAGGATGCTGTCAATACGGCAAAGGAATTTAATGACCGGTTGGATTTTGACGGTGTGGTACTCACTAAGCTGGACGGTGATACCCGTGGTGGTGCTGCCCTTTCCATCAAGTCCGTGGTCAACAAACCCATCAAATTTATCGGTACCGGTGAAAAGATGGATGCACTGGATGTCTTCCATCCAAGCAGGATGGCGGACAGGATCCTTGGTATGGGCGATATTGTATCACTGGTGGAGAAAGCCCAGGAGCAATATGATGTGGATGAGGCCCGCAAACTGCAGAAGAAGCTTGCGAAAAATACATTTGACTTCAATGATTTCATGTCCCAGATCCAGCAGATCAAGAAGATGGGGAATGTGAAAGACCTGATGTCGATGGTGCCCGGTATGGGAAAAGCCATCAAAAACCTGGATATCGATGATGATGCATTTAAGGGGATCGAGGCGATCATCAGTTCCATGACCCCGGAGGAACGCTCCGATCCGAAATTGCTGAATGGAAGCAGGCGTGCGCGGATTGCCAATGGCAGCGGGACATCTGTTGCCGAGATCAACAGGCTGGTGAAGCAATTCAGCGAAACCAGGAAGATGATGCGGATGATGAGTTCAGGTAAGGGGAAAGCCATGGGTCGTGCCATGCAGAATATGCCCAGGAGATAGGGACCAAGGTTCAGCCCCGGCAAATTTGGACATACCAACAAAATTATCTGATCAGATCCAAAACAGTGCAACCGGTTAAATAAAACAGAATGTTTTAATTATATACGTTGTAACAGTAACAAACCCCAGGAAAAATAAATTATGCAGCTCATAGACGGTAAAGCCACAGCGAAAGTGATCAAGGAAGAGATCGCAACAGAAGTATCCACCATGGTCGAACAGGGAAAAAAACGTCCGCACCTTGCAGCGGTACTTGTTGGGCATGACGGAGGAAGCGAGACCTATGTAGCCTATAAGATCAAGGACTGTGAGCAGGTGGGTTTCAAATCCTCCCTGGTACGCTATGAAGATGATGTAACCGAAGAAGAGCTGCTGGGTCGTATCGCTGCGCTTAATGCAGATGCCGACCTGGATGGATTCATTGTCCAGCTCCCCCTACCCGCGCATATTTCCGAGCAGAAGATCATTGAAGCCATCGACCCTGCAAAAGATGTGGATGGATTTCACCCTGTGAATGTGGGTAAGACCGTAATCGGCCTTCCCTCCTTTGTCAGCGCCACACCCTATGGTATTATCGAACTCATCAAGCGCTATAACATTGAGACCTCCGGAAAGAATTGCGTGATCGTGGGCCGGAGCAATATCGTAGGACGCCCGTTAAGTGTGCTGATGTCGCAAAAATCGATCAACGCCACGGTTACCGTTGCACACAGCCGCACGCAGCACCTGGAGGAGGTGTGTGCCGGGGCGGATATCTTAATTGCTGCACTCGGTGCCCCGGAATTCATCAGGGAAAACATGGTCAAAGAGGGCGCAGTGGTCATCGATGTGGGCACCACCCGCGTGCCAAGCAATGAAACAAAGAGCGGGTTCAGGCTCAAGGGCGATGTGGATTTTGAGAAGGTGGCTCCAAAATGCTCCTATATTACACCCGTTCCAGGAGGTGTGGGGCCCATGACCAGGGTTTCACTGTTGCTGAATACGCTGAAGGCAGCCAAAAACCGGTAGTATTGCATCCACGGCTCTTTTTATACCGTTTTTTTTTCAGTAAACACTATTACCAACTCCTGCTATTGGTTTCGAAATAGGTGAGCAGTTTATTGAGCAAGGTGGTAATTGCCAACAGCGCACCAACGCATGGGTTTCCTGACCTCCCTGCCAGTGAATAACCTACATTCTTTCAGGGACTTCGATTCCCAGCAGTCCCATGCCCTGTTCAATGATATCGCCAATGATTTGCGAGAGGTGGATACGGAATGTCCTGCTGTCAGGATCTTCTGCACTCAAAATGCTGTGGTCGTGATAAAACTGGTTGAATTCCTTTGCCAGGTCGTACATGAAATTCGCAACAACGGAGGGATTGTGTTCCTCTGCTGCTGTCCTGACAGCGCCGGGAAACTCGTGAACCAGCCGGATTACATCCGTT
>CAZOXI010000592.1:0-2910 GCA_964583445.1 uncultured Bacteroidaceae bacterium
GCATGGCCGTTGTCGAACATATTCGCGATACTACCGAACTGGAATACCTGAAAAAGTATCTTATCCAGATGACCAATGAATATGAGAAGGTATCCACATGGGTGATCGACCAGGAAGACAATGAATTTCTCGATTTTCATGCCAGGAGACTCGTGGAAATGGCAGGAAACATCATTATGGGATACCTGTTGTTGCACGACAGCACCAAAAATGATGAATTTGAAACATCTGCAGAGATTTTCATTAAGCGCGGCAAATCTGAGAATGCACAGCGGGCAGACTACATTACCAGTAGCGATATGAAAGACCTGGGTGTGTTTCGCTATGTGTAAGAAGTTGTTCGATCTGTAAGTTGTCAGACAATTAATTGAAAAAACAGTAATCTGGGCGACTGACGCTGCCTAATAGCGTCAGTCGCTTTGTTTTTTCTGGATGAAGAATTACCTTTGGGCGTGCAGGATTCAGAAGAGATAAGGAAGGCAGCCATTGTCGGCACGGGAAATATCGCGTGGCATCTTGTACGCGCCCTCAGCCATTCAGGCATTGAAATAACCTATGTCATTTCACGGTCCATGAAACGCGCCGAAGCACTGGTTGAACATTTTTCCGCCATTCCATTGGATGATCCGGAAAAGATAATGGATCAACCGGATATGTACCTGCTATGCGTGAACGATGATGCACTTCCGATGGTACAGGCAATATATGCAGGGAAGGGGCCGTTGGTGGTTCATACTTCGGGTAGCACCGGAATTGATGTGCTGGACCAGGCCGGGAATGAAACCGGAGTGCTTTATCCGCTGCAGACTTTCAGCAAAGGAATAGAAATGACCTATGATCAGATTCCTTTCCTTGTTGAGGGTTCGGATGAAAACACTGCTGTCCGGTTGAAACACCTGGCAGAAAAGATTTCGCAGCAGGTGGAATGTATCGATTCGCAACAGCGTCGGAAGATCCATGTAGCCGCTGTTTTTGCCTGCAATTTCAGTAATCACCTGTCGGTAATCGCCGACAAACTTCTGCGTGAAGCCGGTCTTGATTTTAACCTGTTGCGACCCCTGGTTGCGCAAACACTGAGCAAGCTCATGACCATAGCGCCGTTGGAGGCGCAGACAGGTCCGGCAATACGAAACGACCAGGCAACCATCAAAAAACACCTGGATAAACTGGGCAACAAACCGGAGGAACAGGAGTTATACAGATTACTGTCGGACAATATATTGCGTTACAGAAAAAAGAAGAATGAGTAAACAGAATTTCAAGGAGGACCTGGAGCGGATCCGTGCCTTTGCATTTGATGTGGATGGCGTATTGAGCAATCCACAAGTATACCTCTCACCGGAAGGTGAATTATTGCGTACGATGAACACAAAAGACGGGTATGCACTTCAGTATGCTGTAAAGCGGGGATATCCGATAGCAATTATTACCGGGGGGAGATCGGAGATGGTAGGACGCCGCTTTGCCAACCTGGGTATCGAGGATATTTACCTGGGCGCCGCTGATAAAATGAAAGATTTTAATGAGTTCAGGAATAAGTACGGGCTGGTACCCTCCGAAATCCTCTATATGGGCGATGACCTGCCCGATTACGAAGTGATGAGTGCCTGTGGAGTGGCATGCTGTCCTGCGGATGCCGTCGAAGAGATCAAATCGCTCTCCGTATATATCTCTCATAGCAGGGGAGGAGAGGGATGCGTACGTGATATCATTGAACAGGTGCTCAGGTTACACGGCAGGTGGATGGACGGTGAAGCATTTACCTGGTAAACGAACATCATGAAAAAGTTCCTGGAACTCATACGGTTGCCAAATCTCCTGATCATTGCATTCACACAGTATGCAATGCGCTACCTGATCATGGAACCCTTGCTGCCCTCAGCCAGCTTTTCACTGCAGTTCAGTAACCTGCACTTCTTTTTACTTGTGTTGTCTACACTCTTTATTGCCGCTGCAGGCTATATCATCAATGATTATTTTGATACGCGCACGGACAGGATCAATAAGCCCGATAAAGTGGTGGTCGGTGTTTCGGTGAACAGGAGGACCGCCATGACACTGCATACCATCTTCAATGTGATAGGGGTGGGAATAGGAATCTACCTGAGTATTCATATCGGGATCATCTCATTGAGCTTCATTTTCTTCCTCGCGGCCGGATTGCTGTGGTTCTATTCCACCAATTATAAAAGACAGTTCCTTATCGGGAACCTGACAGTCTCATTTCTTACAGCCATGGTGCCGCTCATTGTCGTATTGTTTGAAATCCCGATGCTGAATAAGGAATACGGAACCATCATGTTACAGTACAGTAGCAGCTTTAACTATATATTTATCTGGGTAGCAGGTTTCAGTATCTTTGCTTTCCTCACCACGCTGATCCGGGAGATCATCAAAGACACGGAGGATTTCGAAGGAGATGCAGCCTATGGCATGAAAACGCTTCCCATTGTCGCAGGCATTTCACTTACCAAGACCATTCTTGGTTTGCTGATTACAGGAACAGTGTTCCTGCTGAGCTTTATACTTGTAAAATTCATTATGTTCTCAGGGGAGCGGACCGACTATATTTCCCTGACCTATTTCGCTGCATTTTTAATCATACCCTTTGTTATACTGCTTACTTTGATCCTTATCGCCAGGGAAAAAGCAGATTACCACAGGGCCAGCTTATTGATCAAATTGATCATGCTATTTGGTGTAATGTATTCATTTGTAGTATATTATCTTATAAAGTTCTGGTTGTAAATGCTGTTGGAGAAGATCAAGGATTATGCACTTATCCTGGCATCCGGTTCACCGAGAAGACAGGAGCTTATGAAGGCTGCCGGGTTTAATTTTCAACTGTACACAGACCTGGAAGTGGAGGAAACCTACCCGGAAGCAATGCCGGGTGATGAAATCCCCGTG
>CAZOXI010000593.1:0-2909 GCA_964583445.1 uncultured Bacteroidaceae bacterium
TCATCTTCTTCAGACCCAGGGATATTGTGAGTGGTGATTTTTACTGGATCACGGAGCGTAATGACCAGGTGATCTTCTCGGTAGCTGACTGCACAGGTCATGGCGTGCCAGGTGCATTCATGAGCATGTTGGGGAATTCTTTCCTGAATGAGATCACAAAGGGCAGGAAGAAAACACTTACTGCCAGTGGTATACTGAACCAGCTTCGTATCATGATCACTGCCGCACTTTCACAGTCGGGTTCGCACAATAATACCGATGACGGGATGGATATCGCCATGTGTATATACAACAGGAAGACCGGAGAGTTGAATTATTCCGGGGCGAACAGTCCGTTGTACCTGGTGAGGGATGAAGAGCTGCACATCATAAAACCCAACCGGATGCCCATCGGTTATTTTCCTGTTAAAAAAGAATTTACCGGCCATACATTAAAAATCAAAAAGGGGGATGTGATCTACCTGCTCTCCGATGGATACAGCGACCAGTTCGGAGGAAAACAAGACAAGAAATTCAATACAGGACGATTAAGGAAAATGTTATTGAAAAATTCCGATTTGCCAATGATCGACCAAAAAGAAATCCTGGAATCCACCTTTGAATCATGGATGGAAGGTAATGAGCAGATCGATGATGTGCTGGTGATGGGGATCAGGTTTTAGGCAATACAATGCACATCCCGCTGCTATTCTCCGGCCTTAATAAAGGATTTGCAACGTCTGATGTGGTTCCTGCATTATATTTTTCTTCGATATAATCTGTATTTACTCACCTTTTCAGGTCCCGTTTTCTGCAATATGGAATGCATCACCGGATCGTTTCCCTCCACAAAGGATGCCTCTCCTTCCCTGTATCCCAGCCGGACGAGATGCTGCCTTGATTGCTCATACATGGCCAGATCAATCCCCTGGTTCCGGTATCCATGCAGGATGCCCGGCATATTGATCCTTGTTCTGGTGATCTTGCGCTTGTGCCATAGGTATTGAATGAAACCGAAAGGCCATAGTTTTCCTGAGGGGATGTGCCTGAACACCTGGTTCATGTCCGGCAGGGTCACCAGGAAACCAACATGTTTTCCTTCCGCTTCAGCAATGAATATCAATTCCTCCGGCACAAACTTCTTCAATTGCCTTACCATATACAGGAACTCCTCCTGGTTCAATGGAATGAATCCCCGGTTATCTATGTTGGAAGCGTTGAATACTTCTCGCATCTCGGCAACTTCAGTCTCCAGGTGCTTATAGTCGATAGTCCGGATGCTGATTCCCTTATCCTGAAGTGTTCCAGCGCTCTCCTGTACACTTCTTCCAAAATAGGGTTTTTCCATAATTGACGTCCCAAAATGGCAGGAAGACACATCCATCTCCTTCTCAAAACCATATCGGACCAGGAAATCATTGTAATAGGGTTTGTTATATGGCATCCCCACCACCGGGCGTCTGTCAAACCCGGATACCTGTACTCCGCAGGAATCATTGGTAGTAAAATTGGTGGGACCGATGATCCTGTCCATCCCGTCCTGGTTATGAATTTCCATGACCTGATCGAGCAGTATTTTGGCTACCTCGTAAGATTCAATGGTGTCGAAAAAACCAAAGAAACCTGTTTTTTCATGATACACCTGGTTGTGGACCGTATTTGTAATGGCGGCAATCCTCCCTGCTATTCTGCCACCGGCAATCGCAATATAGAACCGTGCCGAAGAATGTTTGAAAAATGGATTTTTTTTTGACAGGAACTCCCGTTGCAGACGTTCCGGTTCAACTACATGATAAGGATCGTCCCGGTACAGCTCTTTCGGAAACCTGATGAAATAATTCATGGCATTCTTCCCGGTAGCTTCAACTATATGTATATCCATATCGTACTATATTTCATTTAACCTTTTTACCCCAACTTCACTAGCTGTTTAGGCACTCCCCGTTTCAGATACATATACACTAAATCAGATGACCGGGGGAGCTGCAGCTGCGTACAACAAAGATAAATTATCACGGTAGTGACCAGATTACCCAGGCTTATTGCCGGGGAACCGTTTGTAATATTTCTTCCATTACCATGGAGGTTACGGCAGCTGTTTTTCCCGTCGAAGGAGACGTTCCTGTCCCGGTAAGCTGATCCACGATGGATTGGATAAAGGGCATCTGGATATGTTCAGGCTGCGCTGTACTGATTGTCCCGGTCTTTCCCCGGATCTCCATTTGAATGGGTTCAAAACTGAATATCGAAAAAGACAGTTTCCCGTGTTCACCGGTAATATACACCCGGTCACGCTGATATGCTTCAGGAACTGCGAAACTCCAGTTCCCGGTAAGCAGCAGTCCTCCAGGGAAATGGACCAGCGCAGCTATGGTATCTTCCGGTTCATAGATCCCTGCCAGGTTGGTTGCATATCCTTTCGCTGAAACAGGGTCACCAAACAGGTAGAAGAGGGTATCGAGGGCATGACATCCCATATCGTGAAAATATCCGCCTCCTGAAATACCGGGGACCACGCGCCAGGGAGGTGCATCCCTGTTAAAATCTACCTGTCGCGCTGCAAAATGCTGTTCGATGTGAAGCGCCAGGACCTGGCCCAATTTCCCTGAATCGAGGACCTCTTTTACCTTTTGAAAATATTCCAGGGAACGTCGGTAGTATGCAACAAAAACAGGTACTTTGTTCTGCTCAGCCGCTTCATTGATCAACTGGCATTCCCTGTACGTGCGTGCCATCGGTTTTTCTATATACACCGGTTTCCCAGCCTCAATAACCTTCAGGGCATACTCCGTATGTACGTCGGGCGGCGTAGCGATATACACTGCATCCACGTCCGGATCGCTGATCACCCCTGTGGGATCATCGTAGATCTTCATGATGCTGTGTTCATCAGCAAATTTCCTTGCCTTTCCAGGGGTACGGCTTCTTAC
>CAZOXI010000594.1:0-2909 GCA_964583445.1 uncultured Bacteroidaceae bacterium
AAACAATTCCAGGCTGGAAGGGATCTATTATCGGAACAGTTATGATGCATCGCGCTATCCTTATAACTTCGTGTTCCCTTCCAATAAGAATATTACTGACAACGGGCACTTATTGTTTTCTGTTACCAGAGGCAATATGATCTATTATACCGGACCACACCTTACCAACTCAGTCAGGAATTATTATAATCTGAATACAGGTTTTTCAACGACATACCGGAATACACAGCCCGGAATGATGGGTTCTGTTACGCTCCGGATGGGAATGATGCGAAGCATTACGCCTTACATGAGGGTGAATTCCATGTTTGTGAACTACACTTCTGAAGATCCCCTGTTCGAACCCTACATAATCAACGGTCAGCTGCAATACACAGCAGGCCTCAGCTATTATGACAAGGCATTTAAATTCAATGCATATTTTACAAGCGGGGATGCTTCTGATATTTACAGAACTGTTGTTGTAGAAGGGGATCCGTCTGTGAACCAGTCATTTCACCTGCGACCTTATTACGAACGGTATTTTAATAAAGAGACAATTCGGGTGAGCGGATACCTCAATTATTCCTATTATCTGCCATCTACAAGAGAGAATATGATCTTCAATCTTACTTCGGATTTTTTCCTGCGGGATGGATGGCGGGTATTCCTTAGTTTTAACCTCTACAGAATAGTCAGGGCAGATGAGGTGGCAGGAAGGATTACATCGCGTGACATCAACCTGCTGACCGGTCTTCGGAAATCGTTTGATATCCAGCAACCAAGACTTAAATTCTATGATCTGACCATTGTGGGGTTCAATGATGAGAATGGAAACAGGATGAAAGAGCCCAACGAAAAACCCATCTCCAATGTGATGATCCGGATTGCAAGGGAAAACAAAAAAAATGTGGTGCAGCGGACCGGCTTCTCGGAGGTTTCATTAATTACTGATCCTAATGGAGAGATCTTTTACGAAGACATTCCGGAGGGACTTTATGACTTGCAGATAACTGCACTTTCCAATCTTGAGAACCTTTATTTTTTGAATGGAGAAAGCCAGACCCTTGAGGTCAGGAATGATATGGTACATTATCTTCCTTTGGTAGAGACATACAAGATCAAAGGCAGGATTATTGTGGATCGCGATCCGAATAGTAATGAGGGCACTATCAGCCTGGAGGGCATCAGGATAACTGCGGTCGGAGAAATGGGTGAAACCTATTCTGTGCTGACCAATTCATTTGGCAATTATGTACTGAACCTGCCACGTGCGGACAATTATGAAGTGTCCGTTTATAATGTATTTGGTGAGCAGTTCTTTCTTGAGCAGGGCAGGTATAAAGTACAGTTTGTTGCAAATAAAACGGTTAACCTGGATTTCAGGTTCACAGAAAAGCGCCGGGAATTGGAGTTTCGCGAGGGAGAACAGTTCTATGAATTCAATATTCGCAGGGAAAACTAACTTTCAAATTCCTGTTGCCATCACTTGAAAAGCCATCCAGAATTCTAGTTGAATTTTCTGCCACTTCAATGCAAGATTAATCCCGGTCCTTCCTCTTTTTAATCCTTGTCAGAGACCGCAGGTCTTTCTTTACAAAACCAAAAAAGTCCTTATTGAGTGCTTTGCTTTCATCCTTTGGCATTTTGATCAGCCGCATCAGTGATTTGTTGTCAATCAGTTCGGTAACAAGAAACAGTTCACACATGGTAATGTACATGTCCTTCAGATCGAAGGTGTAAAAGGGACGGATGGTAATATAGTCCAACGATCCCCCCCAATAGGCATTGTCGATGATATTGGCAAAAAGGCCTGCCAGGAAGAGGTGAATAAATCCATTGATCCAGAAGCTGTTGCGTTTTCTGCGCGTATAGAACCTCCAGATCTCAACAAAAAGAAAGCCGATCACGAGGAACAGGATAACATTAAGGAGGTGTGATCCTTTCTTGAAATTGAGCAACACCCACAGGTAGGAACCAAGCGTATTCTGTGTAGGTTCCAGGTAAAAAACGGGTTCTATGAGCAGTATGGACAGGGACTGCCAGTCCAGTGAAAAGAGATAGATCTTGACGCCCTGGTCTATTGCAAGCAAAAGCAGTAAGACCAGCCAGTTGATCCCCTTTTTGACCGGAATGTATTGTTGCATGACCGTACCGCTCATGGCAATAAAAGCAAGTACCAGGCCGGGTAGCAGGGAGAATTTCCAGAGATAATCAATGCCCGGAAATTCATTTTTAATTGTAAAGGATAGCATGTACACGATCATCACTGCTATCCAGATACCCAGGAATATACCGCCGTTGCGGAGGATCAGTTTTATCATATTTATTTTAGTATTTGACAAATTAATACTTCTGCCGTTATGCAGGGTCCGGATAACTTGTTGACCAATATATTAACAGAAAACAATTTTTAAAGATGCGAAAGTAATCTTTTTTTAAGTGCCATTCAACCTTAATCGGTGCTTCATGCGCTGTAAGGGCATTACTGGTGTTACCGCCGTTACTGCTGTTAGCTCCGTTACTGCCGTAACCATGGAATACATTATACACCTCTCCGACACCCAAATATAATGCGGCAAGCAACTGGTTGCATTTCCCGGAGCTGAAACCCGGCATACTTCTTCAGGCGATTATGGAGTTGATCCGGAAAATTGAAGAGATTTTTGACAGTTACCGTATCGAAAAGTAAAAAGAATGACAGATTTTATTAAAAAAGCTTTTTTAAGTTATTTTTTTTCTATTTTTACAGCTCAAACGTAATGATAATGTTTTACAACACACATAACAACTGGTGGTGGTTCTTCGATACAAAGTAGCCGAAGCGGACCAGTCGTTGTGAATAAAATCAATCAGGGCTTGCCGTTGCGGCAGGCCCTGATTTTTTGTGCGCCCGGCATGGGCATTAACTATAGGGTGAAAGTCCCGAA
>CAZOXI010000595.1:0-2907 GCA_964583445.1 uncultured Bacteroidaceae bacterium
TGGTTATAACTTTGCTGGCCCTGCTGCCGTTCGTGATCCATGCCCAGAGAGGCGGAGAGAATGTTTACAGCTTCCTGAAGCTTACCAATTCGGCACGAGTTGCTGCACTTGGAGGAATGAACGTCTCCATCAATGACGACGATCTCAACCTTGTGTTTCACAATCCTGCGCTGCTTTCTGCCGGCATGGACAGGAACATGAACCTGAATTATGTCAACTATTTTGCAGGGGTAAACTATGGGTATGCCTCCTATGCAATGGAACGTGCAGGATTGGGAAATTTCGCCGGAGGTATCCATTACGTGGATTACGGGACATTTGACAGAACCGATGAATATGGACAGAAACATGGAACCTTCAGGGCCTCTGAATATGCATTGAACCTGGTCTACTCCAGGTCGATCATTGATTCTGTGCTGGCTTTAGGTGTGAATGTTAAACCCATCTTCTCGATATATGAGCGGTATACATCACTTGGGCTGACGGCCGACATCGGTGCAGTCTATACCCTTCGGGCCACGAACACTTCTTTTGGTGTGGTATTGAACAACCTCGGTCTCCAGATCACCTCTTTCAGCGGGACCCGCGAAAAGGTGCCTTTTGAGATCCAGGCAGGCATTACCCAGGCACTGGAGCATGCACCGTTCAGGTTCAGCATACAATTTCAGCACCTTGAACAATGGGATCTTACCTATGAAAAGCAAGAGGAAGAAACCTTCTTCGGTGCAGAACCTGAAGTGGACAACCGGTTCGATCAGTTTGCTGATAATTTCATGCGGCATGCCATCTTCGGTGTTGAGCTATTGCTGGGAGAGAATTTCCATTTTGACCTGGGGTACAATTACAAACGCAGGCAGGAGATGAAAATGGAAACCATGCCCGGAATGGTAGGATTTTCCTGGGGATTTGGCTTTCGGGTATCCAAGTTCCACTTCGCATACGGACGCTCCACCTACCACCTGGCAGGAGGCACCAACCACTTTTCACTCACTACAAACCTTTCTGAATTCTACAGGAAAGGAAACAATTAATATTCAGTGCGTGGTATCTGATGAAAGCAACGTGTTGTTCCCATGATACCAGGTTTCATGTGCAGCTTTCACATGTTGCTTTCCATGATACACCATTTAATGGCTGATAATTGCAGTAATGCATCACAGGAAATCCCTATCTTTGTTCTACAAAATAACGAAATGGAGCGAAATTCCAGGGATCTGATCATTGCCATCGACGGACATTCCTCGACGGGTAAAAGTACGTATGCAAAATTGCTCGCCCAGGAGCTTGGATATGTGTATGTTGATACAGGTGCCATGTACCGTGCCGTTACAGTTTATTGCATGGAGCATGGTCTGTTTGAAGAAACAGACGCACCCGGTGCGGAGCAGGTGAAGGAATTGCTGGACCACCTGTATATCACATTCAGGCGGAATCCCGAAACAGGTGTGAATGAAACCTGCATCAATGGAAGGGTAGTGGAACAGGAGATCCGAACCATGGCCGTATCCGGTCATGTGAGCTACATCAGCACCCTGCCTGATGTCAGGACACAGATGGTAGAGTTGCAGCGGGAGATAGGAGATGAAGGAGGTGTGGTAATGGATGGAAGGGATATCGGGACAGTGGTCTACCCACATGCACAGATCAAGATTTTCATGACTGCCAGGCCGGATGTAAGGGCAGAACGCAGGAGATTGGAGCTGGAAGGGAAAGGTATCCGGGAGGATTTTGAAAAGGTGAAACATAATATCATGGAGCGTGACCGGATTGACTCGGGTCGTGCGACCAGTCCCCTGAAACAGGCGGATGATGCAGTCCTGCTCGACAACAGCGATATGACCATCGACGAGCAGATGAGCTGGTTTTACGAGACATTCGGGAAACGACTCAAAACACATGGATAGAAAGATCGAAATAGATCCTTCAGCGGGCGTTTGCTTTGGTGTTGAGAAGGCAATTGCAACTGCACAGGAAGAACTCAGAGAAGGGAAAGAGGTATTCGGGCTGGGAGAGATGGTGCACAATGACCAGGAGACGGGAAGACTTGTGAAGCTTGGGTTAAAAACCATTGATGTATCCGACCTGGATAAGATCGGACCTGCCCGGGTGATTCTCCGGGCACATGGAGAACCCCCTTCCACTTATACCAGGGCAGCAGCCAATAATATTGAACTCATTGACGCCACCTGCCCGATTGTCACTGCCTTGCAGAAGAAGATCAGGAACCGCTATGAGGGACTGGATAAGCAAACGGAACAAATTGTTATTTTTGGCAAAAAGGACCATCCTGAGACCATTGGGCTGATGGGTCAGACCAACAATGAGGCAGTGCTGGTAATCGCGCCCGAAAGGATAGATCACGTGGATCCCGGGAAGAAAGTCTACCTCTATTCGCAGACTACAATGGATCCTGATGCATTTGAAGCGCTGAAGAAGAATATCGAAGCCCGTGCATCAACTGCATTTGCAGAAAAACCTGTATCTAACTGCTCCATTTGCAACCAGATGAAACGGCGAAAGCCGGATCTGAAAAAATTTGCAACGTCACATGACCACATCCTTTTTTTGAGTGGTCATCACTCTTCCAACGGTGCAATGCTGTTTGAGTTTTGCAAACAGCTGAACAGCAGTTCCTATTGGATCCATACGGTTGAGGATATTGATCCCCGATGGTTCACAACCGGGGGGAGCATCGGTATCAGCGGCGCAACCTCTACCCCGGCCTGGCAATTGGAACAGGTAAAGGATTACCTGCTATCGTTAACAATAGCCTAACAGTTTTTTTAAGAAGGGGAATTATATATTGTGTATTTTTGCAGCCGGAATGAATAAAGAATTCGAAAAAAGTAACATGTAAGATATGGCAAAAATTAAAAAAATAGGTGTGCTGACTTCAGGAGGAGATGC
>CAZOXI010000596.1:0-2903 GCA_964583445.1 uncultured Bacteroidaceae bacterium
ACCCTGCTCGATGCAGATCTCAATCCCCTCTATAACTCCATTGATGCCGATGGTCACCTTTACGCGCGGGACCTGAAGGTGGAGCAGCCGGCTTCCCTGGAAAAACTTGCCACCACACTGAAAAATGACAAACTAAGGAACCTGGAGCTGGAAAAGGCAGACCTCCGGTTCGCCATCCACGACGGACGGGTGATCGTGGAACCCTTCGATATTGATTTCGATGATTCAAAGATCACCGCATCTGGTTCGCACGGGATTGACCAGACCATGGACTACACATTGGATATGGAAATCGCTAAAAGTGATATGGGTGCAGGAGCAAACGAAGTAATGAACCGCCTGGGCAACCTGGCCGCCGGGGCAGGATTCCAGGTGCCGCAATCAGAATACATCAAAGTAAAAGCAAATATCACCGGAACCTTCAAGGATCCGAAAGTAAGCACTGATCTGCGCGGGAACCTGACCTCCGCAAAAGAAACTGTGCAGGAGGCAGTAAAGGAACGTGTGACTGAAGAGGTAGAAAAAGTCGAAGAACAGGTACGCGATGAGGCAGGTCAGAAAGCTGATGAGCTGATCCGTAAAGCTGAAGAGGAAAAAGCACGGTTGGTAGCCGAAGCAGAACAGACCGGTGAAAAACTCGTAGCAGAAGCCAAAAAACAGGGCGAACAGCTGATTGAAGAGGCGGGCAATAACCCACTGAAAAAGATTGCGGCAAACAAGGCAGCAGAAGAGCTAATGAAACAGGCGGAAAAACAATCTGCCAACCTGGTGAAAAAAGCAGAAGAAAAAGGCGATGCGATCATTGCCAGGGCAAAAGAAGAGGCCGGTAAGATCTGACAGGACAGCACATCATATCGCAGGCCGGATCAACCGGATCATCCAGGAATTGTGAACATTTTTAACGACCTGTCGTAAGATCTTCCATAGATCAGAATAGGGCAGCTGGAGAAAGATTCATTAAAGATGACAAAACTGCGCAATAAACTTATCATCATCACGGTTTTCGCCATTGCCATGGCACTATTTGAATGTGCCGTGGTGATCTATCTCCGTGAGATCATGTATCCCGATGGATTCAAATTCCCGTTGGCACCCATACATCCACACCTGCTCCTCACAGAGCTCTTTCGCGAAGCTTCCACCCTGGTGATGCTGATCTGCATCAGCCTGCTGGCAGCAAAAACCTTCAGTCATCGGTTTGCATGGTTCGTGTACAGCTTTGCCATATGGGATATCTTCTATTATGTCTTCCTCTGGCTCCTGCTGGGATGGCCCGAATCGCTGATGACATGGGATGTGTTGTTCCTCATTCCTGCCACCTGGACCGGTCCTGTGATCACTCCCCTGATTATCACGGTACTGATGCTTCTACTTTCACTGGCCATCCTGGTGCCGGGAGCAAAAGGGAAAAATACCCGGCTCAGGACCGTTGAATGGGCCGGGCTGATCGCAGGCTCATTGGTTGTTGTTATTGCCTTTATCGCCGATTATATGAAACATATGCTCAATTCATTTTCATTCGGTGAATTGCTAAAGGTCGGCGATCCGCGCCTGATGGAAGCCGCACAGGAATATGTTCCGGAAAAATTTCCCTGGTTCCTCTTCATGGCAGGAGTGCTGGTCATCCTTGCCACCATCATTGCGATCATACGACGCCTGAACAAATCACAACGTTAATTGCTCCATCGACGATAATTGCTGCATTTTTCACGAAGAAATCATTCCCGGGAGAAGGAAACCATACACTGGGAATAATTATTTGCAAACAGGAAAAATTAGCATTTGATTTCAACAGAATGACAAATATCAATGTTATCTTTACCCTTGCATACGGGCTGCTAAAGCCAAATCACGATTATGAGCAACAATTATTTTCGGCAGGGAAAATGAAAGGATCAATTCTCTGCTTATCAATATTATTTGCAGTACATACATCATCCAGCACCATTACCCTCCCCATATTCCTGACCTCCGTACCACCCTGTACTGGGATCCTTCATTTGAATTTGACGCATCAGGTAACGGGACCTTTCGTTTCATGAGCGGAGACATGCAGGGTGAGTATATCATCTGGGTAACCGGCCTCACTTCGGAGGGAGAAACCCTGGTTTCAGAGAAACGTATCACTGTTGTGCTTTAATCAGCCACAATTTCTGAAACGATACTAAATTACCTGACGCACACAACCTTGTTTGCGATGAAAGATCTCCATAATTCCTGAACAGATTCTGACAAGGCACGATGACTGCATCCACAAATACCACAAAGATGGGATGTACTTTCCTGCCCGCCTGTTATAACTTATCCCATTATTAACCAGCAATTAATATCTATGAAAACATTATTAGTTACAGCACTCGTCTGGCTGTTATCCGCATGCAATACATATGCTCAGTTTTCAGCCAATATGATCAATGTCGTACAGGGACACCAGCGCGAGTATAAAGTATACTCCGACCTCAACATGTACAGGTACGAATTTGAAGAGTCGGGAATGAAGGGCGTCGTCATTGTCCATCCCGAACAAAATAAAACATATATATTGATCCCGGACGAAAAATACGTGCATGTCACTACCTGTGACGGGATGATGAGCCGCATGAACGATCCCTGGCAATCCTACCTTTGGTTCAAAAGCTCCGGGACAGAGAAGGAACTGGGAAGTGAAACAATAGACGGACACCAGTGCAAAAAAATTGCACTGCTTCAGAATGACAGCAAAGTTTTCTCCGTGAATTTCTCTGAAAAACTCAACTTTCCGCTCACTATGCAAAGTGAGATCGAGGAAAACACATATATGCGACTCGAAAACATCGAACCATGGGAGTCCGATCCTGCCTTTTTTGAGATTCCTGATGATTATACGGAAGTGGACGAACGGATGCGACCTCTCATTCCGGAAC
>CAZOXI010000597.1:0-2900 GCA_964583445.1 uncultured Bacteroidaceae bacterium
CCCACCATGATGAATTTTTTCAGGTCCTTTTCGTCTATCTGGAGATTCATGGAAATTTTATTTTTACAAGAATTATCATTCCTGGCACCAGGAAATGCAATATGTAAGATGACTTAATATCGCTTCACCCCCTCATTCTTCAGTTCCGATCTGCAGTACATCCTTTGAGCACCTGATTTTGTGAATTTTCATTGCCGGTATCATTATCCTTATACAATTGTATAATGAGATAAAGAGAGATAATAAATAACACAGCGGGCAATAATACAGGAAAAATTTTCTTTCGGGACGCCATTTAGTAACTGTTTTTTCAAAGATAGGCGTTTCGCAGACTCAAATGCAAATTTAATACATAATTACCCAATAGAATCTACCACTGTTTAAAAATCCAGATTCTCTTTCAACACCTGCATTCCACTTCTGCTTACAGGTACTTTCCCTCCCGATTTAAGACTCAAAATATAATTAGTTTTTTCATAGGGCTCAATTCGATCGATGGATTGGATGTTTACAATATATGACCGGTGCACACGGATAAAGACTCCAGGATCCAGGTGTTTTTCAAAAAATTTCATGGTTTGCTGTTTGAGAAAACGCTCTTTCTTTGTGTAGATCATCACATAATCATCCTGTGCTTCCAGGTACTCGATTTCATCCGTGGAAATAACATGTATTTTTCCTGATTTTTTAATCACCACGCGGTGCAATACTTCATCATCCTCAGCAAAATGCTTTCTGATCCTGACCAGTTGATCATCTTCCTTTCCAATTCCCGGGAGGCGATCAGTAAGTTTTTGTAAAGCTTCCCTGAAACGCTCCTTCGAAAAAGGCTTCAGCAGGTAATCTACAGCGCTCTGTTCAAAAGCTTTGATCGCATATTGATCATAAGCAGTTGTGAAAATAATCCCAGGCTGATGATCCATAAGCTCCAGCATTTCAAAACCGGTCAGCTTAGGCATCTGCACATCCAGGAATACCACATCGGGCTGCATCTCGTTAATGGCCTTCAATCCTGAAAATCCATTGTCGTACTGTCCGATTAATTCAATATGTTCATGATCTGCAAGGTAGTCTGCAACCAGATCCCTTGCAGGTCTCTCATCTTCCACGATCACAGCGGTAATTTTTTTCATCGTCACTTATTTTTTTCCGTAGGAATATACAAAGTTACTTTGAAAGTTCCCTGGTCTGTTGTTTTCGATATAGAGGCCTTTCCGTCATATGCCAGTCGGATCCGTTCCGAAACATTCTGAAGCCCAACCCCTGTTCCTCTTCGTGATGGTTGATGGGGGTCAAAATCATTTTCAATCTCCAGCTGTAGCATATCATTCTTCAATGCACAGTGAAAAGAGATGGAGACGGGCTCCAGGCTCTCATATACTCCATGCTTAATCGCATTTTCAATCAGCGGTTGCATGATCATGGTTGGAACCAGCATATGTCTGCACTCCTCAGATGTTTGCAGATCATATTTCAGTTTATCACCAAACCGAATTTTTTCAATAGAAAGGTAATCTTTCATACGGACAATCTCCTCTTCCAGGGAGACGAATTCATTCTCCCGGTGTTTGAGTGAATAGCGCAGGAAATCTGACAAGCGGATGATCATTTCCCTGGCCTTTTCAGGATTACTATGGATAAGCGAGGAAATCGAATTCAGGGAATTGAATAGAAAATGTGGATTGATCTGTGATTTTAGCATGTTCAATTCAGACTCCTTTACCAGGGTCCGTAACTTCTCTTCGGCCTGGGCACGCTCGCGTAATGACCTTGCATAGGAAATGAGGTAATAGATCAGCACAATTACCAGGTATACCATTACGCCAACAAATCCGCGCCAGAAAACTGAATTTGAAAGATAATTGCTATAGACCGGATTCGTTCCGTATGCTGCCCTGAGGATACCTACTGTAAGGATAAGCCAGGTAGCGACAATCACAATCCCTGCCATCACATGTGCAAAAACGGAATAGAACCGGGCCTCTTTTCGAAAAGGTATATATCGTGTAGGGTACCAGATGACAAGTCCTAGAATTGCAAATAGAACATTTTGCAACAGGGCTTCGGCAATGGCAACTGAGAGGGGGAAGTCCCAATTCAGTCTTATAATCAGGGCATTTCCAATGGCTGCAAATAGCCAGATGACGCTGTAAATGACCAGCGAGCGACGTTGACTGGTAAACGGATGGGCCATTGGATCAGATGTTTGTCAATTCACCTCCACCGAATATTGCTTCGCCTTTTATAATTAATTTTCTGCTTGCATCCGGCACTACGATTGACCGGTGTCTCTTGTCGGAAAATCCACCAAATATAGTGGTCACCTCCATTTTTACATCCCAATCTTCAGGAACAATAAATTTCGAGCCACCAAAGATCATAGAAACCTCAAGGATATTTGTACCCTCGGCGAGGTTGACCTGTCGCATGTCATATTTTGAGCCACCGAAAATATTTGAAATCTTACCTCCTTTGAAATTCTGGGAATGCAATATCTTTTCCGATCCGCCGAAAATATCCACATCGTCCAACAGGTCATCACCTTCACTCCGTCCCCTATTAATCCTGGGGTGCCGTACTCTTCCAAACAATATTAATATTCCCACCAGGATCAAAAGTGAGGGCCAGAAAAGACTGCGCCAGTAATGTGGCACATCAAAAAATCGCGGAAGAATAAAGAAAGCCCCTATTCCCAATAAGATATAGCCAGTCGATTTACTATCACTTCCTGAAATAAATATGACGCCCAGAACGATTAATATCATTTGCCAGCTGAAGATGATATCACGCATCCGCCAGGGAACCGCATCCAGTATCTCAGCCATTACTGCCAGTCCCAACAAAACCAGAATGATCCCAAGTAGCAGATGCGCCCTGGAATTACGTTTAAATTTCTTATT
>CAZOXI010000598.1:0-2894 GCA_964583445.1 uncultured Bacteroidaceae bacterium
TTATAAAATAGTTATTAATGGAAGCGAATGGATCGTTGATGAGCATAACCCCTATCCCGTGACGGCAGAATGGGGAAATTCAGATTTAAGGATGCCTGATTATGAAATCCCCTACGAAACCATTGTGCGTCCTTCCATAACAAAAGGGGTGTTATCAGAAAACAAATTGAAATTCAGCTCTAATCTGAATTACACTTGTCAATACAAGGTATATACTCCGGCAGGCTACAATGAGTTGTCAGATTTACCGGTAATATTTGTTACCGATGGACAGGATTTTTCTGATGACTCAAAAGGCCAGATGAAGATTATACTGGATAACCTCATTTATGATGGAACAATTGAACCGGTTATAGCAGTATTTCTTGACCCGCGTAATCCTGACAATTTATCACACAACAGGCGATCCGATGAGTACCGTAACAATATCAACTTTGTAAAATATGTAACACAGGAGCTTGTTCCTGATATTGATGCAGCTTATAAAACTATTGCCACCCCAGGTACAAGAGCCATTACTGGTTATTCCTACGGTGGATACAATGCTGCCTTTTTCTGCGCTATGGCCACTGAACATATTCAAAACACCGCCATTCTGTCACCTATTATGCACCCCAATCCACCCGAAAGTGGTTATAATATAAGAGAAGACATGCTGGCAGCGGATTTAACTGACATGAAAATATATATGAGTTATGGAATATATGATACCCGGGAAAAGGTTTATTTCGAGCAATTAAAAGATATGTTCGAGCAAAAGGGTAAAAAATTTGAATATGATATTGTAAACAATGGTCATACCATGTCCAATTGGAGCGGAGTGATTGGGAATGCCCTTAAATATTTCTTTTCCGGTGCTCAAAATTATGCCCCTTTAGTTTCCGATATTCCAAACCAGACAAAGACAGAGGAAAGTAATTTCACGACAATTCAATTGGATAACTACGTGAGCGATGAAAATCATGCAGATTCAGAAATAACCTGGACCTACAGCGGTAATGTAGAATTGAGTGTAGCCATAGATGAAAATAGAATTGCAACTATTTCAATACCGCAGGACAACTGGACAGGCAATGAAACAATTACTTTTACGGCAACAGATCCCCAGGGAGATTCTGGAAGCGATGCAGTTACGTTCACTTCAAATTCAGCAGCTACGATATCTGACGAATATTATGGGGGAGTGTTTTCACTATATCCTAATCCGGCATCTGAGAAAGTTACTATTACTGTCCCGGAAGAAATTGATCTGTCGATTTTTACCATTTCCGGGCAGAAGATATTAGAGAAGAAAAAATTTGAAAGTGGATTTATTGATGTTACCGGCTTCAGGAAAGGTATTTACGTAGTATCCGTAAAGAATAAAAATGGCATGATAACCAAAAAGTTAATTATTGAATAATAAATTAAAGTTTAACTTATTTGATATTAATCATTTGAAGTTCGGTATTTTTCAGCATTAAATAGCATATACCCGCGACTCTGCCAATAAACGAAAATCTGCTTATCCAGTCAAATTTGTATCTTTAAAAAAATGTATATTATGAAAACGATCATTCTCACTTTGCTGCTAACCCTGATGTGCAATATGCATGCCCAGGATCAAGCCTACATCGAAAAGTATAACAGCACAATTGACAGGACCGCGTGGCACAGAGATGCCCGCTTCGGGATGTTTATCCATTGGGGAGTATATTCCGTTGCAGCGGATGGTGAGTGGTTCAAAAGCCGGCAGCATCTCACTACCGAGGAATACCAAAAGTATGTTGATGCATTCATCCCCCGAAATTATCAACCCCTTGAATGGGCAAAGCTGGCAAAAGAAGCAGGAATGAAATATGCAGTGATGACTGCAAAACACCACGATGGGTTCTGTATGTTTGACAGTGAGTATACTGACTATAAAATTTCCAATAATGTGGAAAATGCGGATTACATCAGGGACTATATTGAAGCATTCCGCTCTCAAGGTTTAAAAGTAGGGTTGTACTATTCACTGATCGATTGGCATCACGAGGATTACCCTTATGTAGGCAATCATCCCCTGAAGAATAGAGAAGGGTTTACCAGGGAAGATTATAACTGGGATGCATACCTTGATTACATGCATAAGCAGATTGAAGAATTGATGACAAAATATGGGAAGATCGATATACTCTGGTTAGACTTTTCCTTTGATGATTATTCCGGTGAGAAATGGGGCGCCAGTGAATTGATCAAGATGATCAGAAAACATCAACCGGATATAATCCTCAATAACAGGCTTGTACAGAACCACGGGGTTTCTGCTGATGCCCGTGAATTTACAGGATACGGGGATTTTGAAACGCCTGAACAGGGTATTCCCGGGAAAAAGCTGGTTGATAAATATGGAAACCCGATCCCGTGGGAAACTTGCCTTACCCTGAATAATTCCTGGGGATACCGGTCAACTGATGAGGAATGGAAATCACCGGAATTGATTATTCATGCGCTGGCAAATTGCGTGAGTAAAAACGGGAACCTGTTACTGAATGTGGGACCTGATTCCCAGGGAACGATACCACTTGAATCAAGAAAAACATTGAAAGCGGTTGGAGAATGGATGAAGGCAAACAGTGAAAGCATTTATGGATGCAAGGATGCAGATTTGCCAAAACCTGAATGGGGATACTTTACACAGAAAGGAAATGTGCTTTATGCGCATGTTACAAATCAACCCATTGGCCATATCAACATCGGCCCCCAGGAAAAAAATATTAAGGAGGTCGTCATGGTGAATACCGGGCAAAAGGCATCTACAAGTACAAACTGGTGGGGAAACCGCGCTGAAAAAGCCTTCTATATCAATGTTCAGAGTCCTACCTATAAAACGTACATTTTCCCGGATGACAGGAATACTGTTTTTAAGATTG
>CAZOXI010000599.1:0-2885 GCA_964583445.1 uncultured Bacteroidaceae bacterium
TCGTGATGGGGTATAAACGTGTGCCGGATCCACCGGCGAGGATAATTCCTTTCATGTGTAAATAATTTGGTTAAAAGTTCCGTGATTTATTCGTTGTAAGATACCGTTCATTGCAGGTAACTTTTTTGGTTATTCTGACAGCTGATTTTTAAAATATTCAATGGTACGTACCAAACCTTCTTCAAGCCTGATCCCCGGTGTCCAACCACCCAGGATTTCCTGGGCACGGGTGATGTCCGGTTTCCGTTGCACGGGATCGTCTTCAGGGAGCTCCTTGAAAATGATCTTCGATCCCGAGCCGGTCAGCCGGATGATCTTTTCAGCCAGCTCACGAATCGTAAATTCCCTGGGATTGCCGATGTTCACCGGTCCGGTGATATCATCGCCGGTTTCCATCATCCTGATCAGTGCATCGACCAGGTCATCCACAAATTGGAAGCTTCTTGTCTGGGCACCATTACCGTACACCGTGATATCCTCACTGCGGAGCGCCTGCATGATGAAATTGGAGACCACGCGACCATCGTTGGGATGCATGTTTGGACCATAGGTGTTGAAAATACGTACGATCTTAATCTTTACATCGTTCTGAATGTGGTAGTCCATGAAGAGGGTTTCCGCACAACGTTTGCCTTCATCGTAACAGGACCGTTTTCCCACGGGATTCACATTCCCCCAGTAGGATTCCGGTTGCGGATGTACCGCCGGATCGCCATAGACCTCGCTTGTGGAAGCCTGCAGAATCTTTGCTTTGATCCTCTTGGCAAGTCCGAGCATATTGATGGCACCCATCACCGATGTTTTTACCGTCTTGATCGGGTTGTACTGGTAATGAATGGGGGAAGCAGGACAGGCCAGGTTGTAGATCTCATCCACCTCGGCATAATAAGGCTGGGTTACATCGTGCCTGACCAGCTCAAAATAGGAATGATCGAGCATGTGAACGATATTCTTTTTACTGCCTGTGAAATAATTGTCCAGGCAGATCACATCATGACCGTCGCCCAGTAATCTTTCACAAAGGTGGGATCCAATGAAACCGGCTCCTCCTGTAACAAGTATTTTTTTCACAAAATGTTATATTTATCTGGTTTTCGCATTGCCTGTCACCAGCATTTCTGTACCTCCTGGTGCTGCAGGGAACCAAAGACTAACGCTGCGCCAGCATGGGTTTGCGTCCAATGCTGTAATAGGAAAATCCATACTCGTTCATCTCGGCTGCTTCATATATATTCCTTCCATCAAAGATAACCTTTTCTTTCATCAGCTTTTCCATCATCCTGTAATTCGGAACCCTGAATTCGGACCATTCCGTGACGATCACAAGTGCATTTGCATCCAGCACCGCTTCGTGCCGGTCCTTTGCATATTTAATGCGATCGCCCAGTATGCGTTTGCCCTCATCCATGGCCACCGGGTCATAGGCTGTTACCTGTGCTCCTGCTTCAAGCAAGGCATCAATGATCACCAGGGAAGGTGCTTCGCGCATGTCATCCGTCTCGGGCTTGAAGGAGAGCCCCCAGAGGGCAATCTGTTTTCCCTTCAGGCTGCCCCCGAAATGGTCGATGACCTTGCGGCCGATGATTGTTTTCTGGTGATTGTTGGCTTCCTCAACTGATTGAAGGATGCGCAGGGGCGCATTAAAATCTTTTGCTGTTTTCACAAGCGCTTTCACATCCTTGGGGAAGCAGGAACCGCCATATCCTGCCCCGGGATAGATGAATTTGTTGCCGATCCGCGGGTCCGATCCGATTCCTTTCCTCACAAGGTTGACATCTGCGCCGACTACCTCACAGAGGTTGGCGATTTCGTTCATGAAGCTGATCTTGGTGGCCAGCATGGCGTTGGCAGCATACTTGGTCATCTCGGCGGAACGAATATCCATGATGATCACCGGGTGCCCATTCAGCAGGAAAGGTTTGTAAAGCCGGTTGATGATCTTTTCAGCCCGCTCCGAATCCGTGCCCACAACAATACGGTCCGGCTTCAGGAAATCGTTGACGGCAGCCCCTTCTTTCAGGAATTCCGGGTTGGAGGCGACATCGAATGGTATAGCTGCATTGCGCTCTTTCAGGGCCTCGGCTACGGCCATTCTGACCTTTTCAGATGTATTGATGGGTACCGTACTTTTCGTGATCACTACCATGTAATCGTTCATGTACCTGCCGATCTGACTTGCCACATCCAATACGTACTGGAGATCGGCACTGCCATCCTCATCAGGAGGGGTCCCCACAGCGATAAATACAGCTTCACAGTCCTGGATGCTTTCCCTCAGATCCGTGGAAAAGGTCAGCCTGTTTTTTTCCAGGTTGTTCTTCACCAGCCTCGTGAGCCCGGGTTCGTAGATCGGTACTTCCCCATTCCTCAGGCGTTCAATTTTCTTCTCATCAATATCCACGCATGTCACCTGGATACCGGTTTCGGCAAAACATGTTCCGGATACCAATCCAACATACCCGGTGCCTATCACTGCAATTCTCATTCCTTTTAAAATTTATTTTTGTCCCCGGAAACAGACTCCCTGATTTCCCGGAGACGAGGGTCCTTGTTTAGAATTTTGAAACCCTAAAGTTAGAGTTTTTCGGACAATGCACTCAACCGGCCGGGAAGATTTGTTATACAGCATATAAAACCCGCGATATCATTGGCTTATAGTTTTCTGATAATTAGGGATTTTATGCATAAAATTGTATCTTTGCGGCTCGATTAAATAATTATATTGTCTAACTTATTAAATTTTAAGGATTTATCTAATGACAGAAAAAGAAAAAGATGGTTTGAATGAAGAAAAGCAAACCACCCAGAATGTCGATGTAAACAACAAAAAAACGGCAGAAGAGGTAGCTAAGGAGTCCCAGGCCGGATCAGATGAAGAAAAAACC
>CAZOXI010000600.1:0-2884 GCA_964583445.1 uncultured Bacteroidaceae bacterium
GTGCGTTCGGGACTTTCACCCTATAGTTAATGCCCATGCCGGGCGCACAAAAAATCACGCACAAAACCTGAGTTCTGTACGTGATTTAATAGGGTTAAAATATTTTAGTGAATTAATTTCATCTCTTCGATCAGGTGGGTTGCACCTGCAAATTTGTCGATAACAAACAGCACGTACCGGATATCTACATTGATACATTTTTGCAACTCTGGTTCAAAAGCCACATCACCGCTCATGGCTTCCCAGTTGCCGTCAAATGCAATACCGATAAGCTCACCTTTTGCGTTGATCACCGGGCTGCCTGAATTTCCCCCGGTAATATCATTGTCCGTAGTAAAACATACATGCATCGTACCATTGGTCCCATAAGGACCGTAATCCCTTGTCTTATAGAGCTCTTTGAGTTTCGGGTCAACCACAAATTCATAATTGTCGGGGTCTTCCTTTTCCATGACGCCTTCCAGTGTGGTGTAGTGTTCATAGAGCACCGCATCACGTGGCTCATAATCACCAACTGATCCATAGGTAAGGCGCATGGTTGAGTTGGCATCCGGATAGAAATCCCTTTCAGGATACATTTCGATCAACCCCTTGACGAGCAGACTTCTGCCCCCCTGGATCTTTCCCTCGTATGCCATCAATTCACCCCGCAATTCATTGTACTTATCATAGTAACTGTTAACAGCGATATAGGTTGGGTCCTTTTCCAGCTGCTTCAGTTTGGGGTCATCCAGGAAATCCATGAAACGCTCCTGGTCCACGATGATCGACTTATCGAAATATTTATCAACATATTTTTCGATGTTCCCCCTGTACTTGTCATTTATATTGCTGACGAATTCCGGCCAATAAACAGGATCCAGGTCCTCCATGATAATATGTAACATTGCAGCCATGACCTTTTTATCGGTAGGTGCATGATAATCTTTGTAAAAATCTTCAGCTGATTCCCTGAGGTAGGCTACCACTTCATCCAGTTTTTCCTGGTCTACCTCTTCCTCGCTCAGCACACTTTTCAGATCCCGCAGGACAAACAACCCCTGGTTGACCGATTCCATACCCAGGTAAATACTCTCAAACAGGTACTGAAATGCTTGCTGGTAGACCCTGGTATCTTCAACACCTGATTTGATCATATCGAGTGCCTCACCGTAAATATACTTACGCTCCTGCGTCTCATTCACCCAGATATCAAAGGCAGCTTCCAGTGCCTGTTTCTTATCCACCACCTGGAGATTTTTCAGACCTTGTGACTGTCCAATGCTATACTTCCAGTAGTTGCTTGATCTTGAGTATTTTGAGGCATACTGAATGCGCACCTTCGGGTCTGCCTGCATATCAGCCATCATAATTTCCTGTTTCACCCCGCGGATTCTGATCCGTGTAGGGTGATCAATGTCCAGCAGGCGCTGCACCTCCCAGGAAGTCATATACCTGTCGGTGGATCCCGGAAATCCAAGCACCATTGCAAAATCTCCCTTTTCATATCCCTTCAGGGAGATGGGGAGGTAGTGCTTCGACTTAAGGGGAATGTTTTCGGGACTGTAGTCGGCTGGTTTTCCGTCGGGACCGGTGTAGACGCGGAACATTGCGAAATCACCTGTATGGCGGGGCCACATCCAGTTGTCGGTGTCTGCACCAAATTTTCCGATGGACTCTGGTGGCGCGCCCACCAACCGCACATCGCGAAAGGTTTCAAGTACAAAGAGGAAATACCTGTTTCCTTCGAACATGGGCCTTACCTGCGCGTCATAATGGGTTCCTGCGGTGGCTTCCCTGCGGATCTTGCCGATCACTTCCCGCATTGTTGTTGCCCTGTCGTAGGGCTCCATATCATCCAATACATTTTCGAACACCTGGTCTGTGACCTCCTCCATTCTGACCAGGAAAGAGATGGTCTTGCCTTCATTGGGCAATTCTTCCTCCCTGGACATGGCCCAGAATCCATCTTTCAGGTAATCGCTTTCCACACAACTGTGATACTGAATTTCGTCGTATCCGCAATGATGATTGGTGAGCAGAAGTCCGTCTCCTGATACCAGCTCAGCTGTACAACTCCCATAGTCCAGTGCACCTACTGCATCCTTCAGGCTGGAATTGTTCACACTATAAATCTGCTCTGCTGTAAGTTCCAGGCCCATCTCCTTCATCTCATCCATATTTACCTGGTTGAGCAGGCTCAGCAGCCACATGCCTTCATCGGCACGGACATTTAACTGAAATGAAAGTAGAAATGCCAGCGTAATTGTCAATACTTTTTTCATTTTTCCATTTTTAAATTACTGAATGTACAAACGTCCTTTCAGGTTCAATAACGGGTAAGTCAAAAGTTATTTTTCGATTTTTCGTGGTAAAACAAAAAACACAGTTCGACCGGGTTATGTTCGAACTGTATCCTCATTTTAGAATAAGCGGTTACAAATATTAAAAAAATGTTTTGGAATAATTACCTGTTGTGTTGTAAAATATGAATCTGGGTGATATGAGCCGGTGTCGTAACAACCGAATAAAAACCTCCATGCACTCTTTTCTTATTCAATTCTGAAATCGATCATGAGCTGGTCATCGAGGAGCCTGAAAGATTTTCGGTGAGCGGAAACGACACCGTGTTCCATGATTGCCTGCCTGTGCCTGAGTGTCGGATATCCTTTGTTGGATGCCCAATCATACTGGGGGAATCGGGCATGAAGCTGCCGCATATAATCATCCCTGTAGGTCTTTGCAAGAATCGAAGCCGCTGCAATTGAGAGGTATTTTCCATCCCCACCGATGATACACTTGTAGGGAATATTTTGGTAGGGACGAAACCTGTTGCCATCAATCAGCAATTGAACAGGTTTCTGTACCAGTTGATCCAGTGCACGGTGCATGGCCAGGAAAGATG
>CAZOXI010000601.1:0-2882 GCA_964583445.1 uncultured Bacteroidaceae bacterium
GAATAGTGAAATTCGGAATATCCCTGGTGACAGGGTGATCACTTCGCAAAACGGTTACGTCCATTTCAATATCGTGCCGGAAGTTTGAGTACATGGATGAATCGACATAGGACTTCGGACTATGGTATTTTCCTCCAACAATATTTGCATATTCAACCCATTGCTGGTATCCGGCCAGTGCATGGTGCAAAAACACCATCCCGATCCCCTTCCCAAGCAGTTCCTGGTACCCGGCTTTTACCAGGCTGTCGGCTTCAGGCCACATATCATAGAAAACAATCACATCATAGGCTGATGTTTCACCCGCTGCAATCATGTCGTTCGCACGTGGTTGCATCACCGTATCGAAGGTGATTTCCTCCATTGCATTGAACATTTCAACAAATTCCGTTGTGTCAAACCCATGCCCCCCGGCTACCACCATCACATGCATTTGTTTTCCCGTGTTGATATTACATCCGGCCACCAGTATGCCGATCGCGAACAGTACGTATCCCGTTTTTCTCATGTATATTTCATTTATATGCCTTAATTTGATGAAACGCGCAATAATTCCCGGCATGTCCGTGTACACAGCGCACCCGGTAAACCATCGTCGTTCCAACTTTTTGACGTTACCTGTTGAGCGATCAAGATACATGATTTTTTCCGTTTTGAGGCTTCGGGCCGAAAAGCTATCTTTACAAAAAATCTAAATAATGATCAGCACTGAAGAATTAAAGGACCTTATTGATCGCCTGGCTGCGTTAAGGAGGCATCTTTGACGTAGATGCCAAACTACGTTCTATTGAAGAGGAAGAACGGCTGACCCAGGCTGAAGATTTCTGGGATGACCCGAAAGCAGCCGAGCAGCAGATGAAAAAAATATCGAGACTGAAATCATGGACCAACGCCTTCAGTGAGGTTGAAACCGCCGTGGAAGACCTGAAGGTACTTGCCGAATTCCTGGAAGAAGGTGAGGCGTCAGAAGCGGAGGTGGATGAACAATACAACAAAGCCATCCGGCTCACTGAATCCCTGGAGTCTAAAAACATGCTCCGCAACGAGGAAGATGCACTTGGGGCAATCCTGAAGATCAATCCGGGTGCCGGAGGTACAGAAAGTACCGACTGGGCGGAGATGCTCATGCGCATGTACATCAGGTACGGGGAAAAAAACAACTATAAAGTTAAAGAACTTCACTACCTTCCCGGCGACGAGGCGGGGATCAAGTCAGTAACGCTGGAATTTACAGGTGACTATGCCTACGGTTACCTGAAAGGTGAAACAGGTGTACACAGGCTGGTCAGGCTTTCTCCCTATGATTCCGCCAACCGGAGGCACACCTCTTTTGCCTCGGTCTTTGTGGCACCCGTGATCGATGACAGTATCGAGATCACCATCAACCCGGCGGATATTGAGTGGGATACCTTCAGATCGGGCGGTGCCGGGGGACAGAATGTCAACAAGGTGGAAACCGGGGTCAGGGTAAAACACCTTCCCACCGGTATTACCGTTGACAATACTGAAACGCGGTCGCAGTTGAAGAACCGGGAAAATGCACTGAGGATCCTGAAATCGCACCTGTACGAGATCGAACTTCAGAAAAGACGTGAAAAGCAATCTGAAGTGGAAGGCAATAAAAAGAAGATCGAGTGGGGCTCGCAGATCAGGAACTACGTGCTGCATCCATATAAATTAGTGAAAGACCTGCGTACCAATCATGAAACGGGCAATGTACAGGCAGTCCTGGATGGCGAGCTGGATGATTTCATTAAAGCTTACCTGATGGAGTTCGGCGGTGAGCAGGCCTGAGAACTATGGCATTTGAGTGCTATGGACTGGGTATCTGCCAACTAGGTATCTGTGATCGAAACCGGGGTGAAATTGCCCTTTACATAAAAACCTGCTCTGCAAATAATTCAAGCTGTCATGGGAAAAGTGCCATACAAAAAAAAGAAGAACACCACGATACCTATCTTCGTCGTGTCGGGAGGAAAAGGGCTCGCCGGACATACCATGGTGCACTCCCTGATCATCCAGTACCAGAACGACAATATCCCTGTCAAGGTCATTCCCAATGTACAAAACGCCAGGAAAATCCGGGAAGTCGTTCAGAAGGTAAAAAATGCTTGCGGATTGCTGGTACATACCATGGTAAAAACTGAACTTAGGAAAGAGCTTCTGAAAGAATGCGAAAGACAGGGGGTCAGGAACATCGATTTCATGGGACCGCTTGCAGACTTCCTTGAGCAGGACCTCGGCCTCGAATCCGTTGCCATTCCCGGATTATACAGGAGGATCAACCACCAGTACTTTGAACGGATGGATGCAATAGATTATACCATGAACCACGATGACGGGCTGAATCCGCAGCGGCTCCAGAATGCCGAGATCATCCTGACCGGGGTATCGAGGAGTGGAAAGACCCCCTTGAGTGTATACATGTCCATGTTCGGATGGAAAGTGGCAAATGTCCCGCTTGTCAAGGGTATCCAACCCCCAAAAGAACTGTTCAATGTGGATCCGCGGCGCGTATTCGGTCTCACCATCAGTCTGAGCCACCTGATCTCCATCCGCAACAAAAGGCTGAGCCAGATGGGTGACACCCATAATGCAACCTACGTGGACCAGAACAAAGTCAGGGAAGAGCTGAGGTATGCCAACTTCATATTTGACAAAGGGGGATTCACCAAGATTAACGTAACCAACAAACCCATTGAAAGTTCGGCAAACGAGATCATCGGACTCGTATCTGACAGGTTTGGTTACGAAGACCGCGAGCTGAGAAAATATTAAACGCCCATTTTTACTCCAGACTGTATCCTTCCCTGTATGCCTTGGATCTGAGACGGTTGGCAACAGCATCATCTTTAAACAGCTCCATCACCGGATCCCATTCC
>CAZOXI010000602.1:0-2875 GCA_964583445.1 uncultured Bacteroidaceae bacterium
CAGGCAGCATGTTCGCGGCTCGATCCGCTGCCGAAATTTTTACCTGCAACGAGAATGGTTCCATTGTATTTGTCCTGGTTGAGTACAAAATCTTCTTTGGGGTTACCAGCCTTGTCATAGCGCCAGTCCCTGAAAAGATTGTCACCGAATCCTTCCCGCGTGGTTGATTTCAGAAAACGCGCCGGTATGATCTGATCGGTGTCGACATTTTCTATTGGCAATGGAACTGCTGTTGATGTTACTGTAGTGAATTTCTCTATAGCCATTTCTTTTTCTTTTACTGGGTTAAACTTGCAGGATCCGTTACTTTGCCCGTAATAGCTACTGCCGCTGCAGTCAGCGGACTGGCAAGCATTGTACGCGCACCGGGACCCTGGCGGCCTTCAAAATTCCGGTTGGAGGTTGAAACTGCCAGTTTTCCCTCCGGGATTTTATCGTCGTTCATTGCCAGGCAAGCCGAGCAACCTGGTTGGCGCAATTCGAAACCTGCCTCTTCCAGGATCTTGTCCAGTCCTTCTTCTTTGGCCTGCTTTTCCACTTGCTTGGAACCGGGGACAATCCATGCTGTGATATTATCTGCTTTCTTTTTACCCTTGATAAAGGCACTGAAAGCCCTGAGGTCCTCGATCCTGCCGTTGGTACAGCTGCCAACAAAAACATAATCCACGGGCATACCCTCAAGTGGTGTACCTGATTCAAATCCCATGTATGCCAACGATTTTTTGAAGCTGTTGCGCCCGGATACTTCGATATCTGTTTCAGATGGGATGCTCCCTGAGATTTTGGTGCCCATCCCTGGATTGGTACCATAGGTGATCATGGGCTGAATATCTGCTGCATCGAATGTCAGTTCTTTGTCAAATACCGCATCTTCATCGGTCTTCAGGGATTCCCATTTTTGCACGGCTTCATCAAATGCAGCTCCTTTGGGTGCAAATTCCCGTCCCTTTATATATTCATAAGTGGTTTTATCTGGTGCGATCAGGCCACCCCGTGCACCACTTTCGATACTCATATTGCAAATGGTCATCCTGCCTTCCATCGACAGGCTGCGGATGGCCGAACCTGCATACTCAATGAAGTACCCGGTCCCGCCACTCGTGGAGATCTGCGAAATAACATACAGAATAATATCCTTTGCTGTTACGCCCTTGCCCAGTTCGCCTTCCACGTTGATCCGCATTTTTTTTGGTTTGGGCTGCAGGATGCACTGCGTGGTGAGTACCATCTCCACCTCACTTGTGCCAATCCCGAAAGCAACGCTGCCAAAAGCTCCATGAGTTGATGTATGGGAGTCGCCGCATACGATCGTCATCCCGGGCTGGGTGATACCGAGCTCCGGACCGATTACGTGCACGATCCCCTGGTAAGGATGATTCAGTCCAAATAGCTCAATACCATGGTGCTCACAATTCTGGGTAAGTTTGTTCACCTGGAATCGTGAAAGTTCGTCATGAATGGTTACGTGCTGATCCTGCGTGGGCACATTGTGATCAGGGGTTGCAACAGTGTTTTGCGGACGAAAAACCTTCATCCCGCGGGCATCGATCCCGGCAAAAGCCTGTGGACTTGTTACTTCGTGTATCAGGTGTTTGTCGATATACAGTACGCTCGGGCCACCTGGGATCTGTTGCACAACGTGTGCATCCCATACTTTGTCAAATAATGTCTTTCCAGCCAATGTTCTTCGTTTTTTAGGTTTGTTACTTATTCTTTCAACAACCTGCTGTTGCCATACTTAACCGGGTTACCTGCCTGCTTGAGGAGGGTGGTTGCATCAGCAAAAGCCCGGAAGATCGCAAAGTTAAAAAACTTCTGTCAAATGTATGCTTTAAAACATCTATTTATGACATATGTTCAAATAAAGAAATGCCAGTCTTTTCATAGCACAGTTGATCGAAATCGCAGGTGGCTGAAAGGTATTGTTTTTGATGGATGGAAAGATGGATCAGTGCAGGAGATGAAAAGGGGAACAAAGGTATTGATTTCCTGATTGCAGGACCAGGTAATAGCTGCCGCCGGACAGTTCTGAGGGGTCCAGTTGAAACATATGGTGGCCCGCTGAGGTGTCAAGGCCGCTGACCTGCATGGCTGCCCGTCCCGAAGTATCGAAAACAGTAGCCTTGATGCGTACGTTTTTTTCATTGTAATAACTGATCCAGGCATAAGTGCTGACAGGATTCGGGAAAATCAATAATTCAGGGACCGTCTTTTCCTGAATAGCTGCCGGAGGACTGGTAATTTCCTCACCGGGACGGCCCGCTTCAATCCATGCAGAATAAAGCAGTTCTGCAAACGCATGTGAAGCCTTGCGGAACATCTCATGTGTAAGAAGTTCGGTTCTTTCCCAGAGCGCCATGTAATATTGTTCAGCGTTGTTTCCATTTCCCATCTCGGTGGCGTAATCATCCGCGATGAGTATGGAATCCATGTAGGGATAGTTTGTATAGATATAGCTGAATACATATGCGCGGGGATCATCAATGAATGCGGCAGGAGTTCCCTCATACTCGAGCTGGTCGTGATAGCGTGCAATCATATCAATCTCATAACGCGCATGGATACCATTATTTCCAGTGAACTGCCCGTCGTAATTCCTGGTCAGGTGCATGGGCATGTGCCCATCAGCCACATAATGTCCAAGGTCAGCAGCATATTTCTTTGCATCGGACCAGTCTTCCCTGCGCATGCAGTTGACCACCGAATCATACATGGCCAGCGTAGCCCATGGAAGTGTACCGTTATCTTTGACAAAACCGGCGCCATATTCCGATATGCAGTCCTCCAGTGCGTGAGGTATGACTCCGTTTTCCAGGAAGTCCGGATAATTATCTATATCGATATAGTGCTTCGGTCCTTCATCAGGATCATTCCT
>CAZOXI010000603.1:0-2875 GCA_964583445.1 uncultured Bacteroidaceae bacterium
CAGGTTGAGCCAGGTCGCTGTGGAACAATATAATATACTGAAAGAGGAGTTTCCACCACTGGTGGACAGGTTGCGTGCCGCGGAGGAAGAAATATGTGCCATTGAGTCCGAGCTTGAATCAGCCGGGGCAGGATGGACCCCCGGCAGGAAGATCGGACTTTGACAGGAAGATCGGACTTTGACCGAAGATTGAACCTCGGCAGGAAGATTGAACTTTGACAGCCAGAAAGAACTCTGACCGAAGATTGAACTTTGACAGCCAGAACGAACTCTGACCGAAGATTGAACTTTGACTCTTTACATCCCCACCTGGAACTCCACGCCCAGGTGATCGGCAATCTCTTTCATCTCTTTCTGAATGGGTTCAATAATATTGATTCCCTCTTTCAGTATGCGTTCCCTTTTTTCACGCTCAGGTTCCCCGGGGATCAGGACACGGTCGTGTCCCTTAGCGGGTTTGGCACTTTTGAAGGTCTCAATCCATTTGTCCATCTGCGACAAAAAGGCATCTTTTTCCTGGAAGGCATCGATGCGCATGGCACCAAAGAAATGACCGGTTCCTTCTCCGACTTTTTCTTCTTTCACCGGCAGATAAGCAACTGAAGGCGGACAAAAGGGACCGAAGTTGGCACCAGAAAGCACACAGGAGAAAATATCGACTATTGCACTCATGCAATATCCTTTGTGACTGCCATGTTCATAGCTTCCCCCGAGGGTAACCATGGAGCCTCCCTCTTTTATGATATCGGGATCTTCAGAAGGGACGCCGTCCTTATCCTGGACATACCCAAAAGGTACTTTTTCTCCTTTTTTACCTGAAACGGCAAGCTTGCCCCTTGCAATGGGGGTAGTGGAAAAGTCTGCAACGAACGGTGGATATGATTTTGCCGGCACAGCTACTGCGATAGGATTGGTGCCCAGCATCTGTGATACCGACCAGGTGGGAGCGACGACCGGGTTGGCAATGGTCATACAGATACCGATCATGTCATGCTCGAGTGCCATCATGGAATAATAGCCTGCAATACCGTAGTGGTTGGAGCCACGGGTGGAAACCCAGCCGGTTCCGGCCACTTTGGCCTTTTCAATGGCAATCTCCATCGACCGGGTGGCGGCGATCATTCCAATGGCGCCATCTCCATCCACTACTGCAGTGCTGGGAGATTCATGAACGATCCTTACATCAGGCTTTACATTGATCCGGTCGGCCTGCCATAACTGGAAATAATCCTTGATCCGCAACATGCCGTGCGATGGCAACCCGTTCAATTCAGCAGCAATAAAAACTTTTGTGGCAGCTTTTGCATCCTCGGTGCTGCAGCCCATTTTTTCAAAAACCCTGATCGTAAATTCTTCTAGATATTCCGGTGTATACATAAGTGGATAGATTGGTGATTAGATGAGCAAATGTAAATATTTTGTATAAAAGGTCACCGTAGAATAATTATGAATAGTTGCCTGCGATCCCCGCGGCATTTTTATACATGATATGTTCCATCGTCCCCTGGTCCAGGGAAAGCCGGTCGAGGAAACCCCTGAGTCCCAGCTCCCAGTTGTCGGTACCAAACAATATCTTGCGATGGTATCGTTCCAGGAAAGTCCTGCTGAAATCAAGGTCCCGGTTCAATGCGGTGAAACATGTAAATCCCGAGATATCGCAGAATAAATTCTCATGCTCATCAAGCAGCTTCCAGAGAACACCTTCACCGTTCACCTTTCCTTTTTGAATAAACAGGTATGGTTTTTCCGGGACCGAAAAATGGTTCCAGATATGGGGTCCGTGGGAGATGAAGGTGATGCCGGGATAGCTTTTTATCGCTTCTCCGAGCAGTTCAAGATCCATCAGGTACCCGGGGAAATCGACCATTCTTTTCTCCAGGTAGTGGCGAAGAAATCCCTTCTTCTGCGCCAGGTTCCCGATCAGCCGGGCTGCCCTGCCGTTGAACCGCTCATTGATCAATCGTTTGAACAGCCAGTCGCTACCTCTGTCCCTGGACGGTATAAAAAACCTGCGTCCCTGTTCCATATGAAAAATCAGCGGGAGTCGGTTTGCATCCAGGAATTCAAGCAGCGGAGTCACTTTGGGATCATTCCAGCGGTAGGCAACCTTCAGTTCACCACACCCTGCGAATCCTTCATCCAGTCGTGCATTCAGCCGATCCTTCCAGTCATTACGTGCCGGATCGGGGGCATAGAATGGTACGATCCGGTCCGGATGTTGCCTGAAAGCCCTGCGGACGGCTTCAATATCCAGGGGAAGATAATAGGATGGTACAGCGGGATCCATTTCATCCCAGGTCAGTACCCAGGCTTTCTCGATCCCCTCATCATCAAGGTAGTTCATCAGCCGTTTCTCTGTCCAGCCGTTCAGCCCGATATGCAGATGTGCATCGATGACCACCTTACATGCTTTTAACTGTTTTGGAGCTGCTGGCCTGTGCCGTGGACATGATCAGCATGTCGTTGATGTTCACATGGGGAGGGCGGGTCACAGCAAAGAGAATCGCCTCGGCAATATCTTGTGCGTACAATGGTGTGTATCCCTTGTATACCTGGTCGGCTTTCTCTTTATTCCCATGAAATCTTACCACGGAAAATTCGGTTTCTACAGCCCCCGGATTGATGGCTGTTACTTTGACATTATGGTCCACAAGGTCAGTACGCATGCCCTTGTTCAGGGCATCCACCGCATGCTTCGTTGCACAGTATACATTCCCTTTTTCATATACTTCCTTACCGGCGATGGACCCAATATTGACAATGTGTCCCGATCCACGCTCCACCATTCCGGGAGAAATGATTCGTGTGACATACAGTAATCCCTTGATATTGGTATCGATCATTTTCTCCCAGTCCGCGATATCGCCTTCATGGA
>CAZOXI010000604.1:0-2868 GCA_964583445.1 uncultured Bacteroidaceae bacterium
ACAATAGTGTGTTTTTTATTTTTTTCCCCGACGATGCCCACCAGCCCTGTGTGCGTGTGGAGCAGGATGCTCCGGTCAGGAAAATCGTATTTAAAATTATTGCGGATTAATAAATGATGAATATGCATAAAGTACATACCCCCTTGCAATTTATTGCGCGGACAATGATCGTCCTCCTGCTTGCTGTAAATGGTACTTTCGCCATCGCCCAGCAAAATGATAAGATTCATTTTCAGATTACTGTGAGAGACTACAGTGGTAACCTGCTTAGCAATCAGGAGGTGGGAGTCAGGGTCAGGGTTCTTACCTATGATATGGATAACGTTTTTGAAGAGGAGCATCAGCTGCAAACGAGTGCTACCGGTATTGTATCTATCGACATCGGGTCAGGCACCAACCAGGCCGGAAACCTGGATGAAATGGGGAAATACCTGCGCAATGAGATCATGTACATCAGGACGGATATAGATCCGGCGGGCGGAACAGATTATAAGATTGTCAGTCATAACCGGATCAGCAGCGTGCCTTATGCATTGAAGGCAAAGCATGTGCTTGAACCGGAAGAAAAAGATCCGGTCTATATAGCATCTGTAGCAGCAGGTCTGGACAACGTTATCCTGAACAGGTGGGAATATGCTGCGAGAGCGCAACACTACCCCGGGGACCGTATCAGTGGAGGTATAGTATTCTATGTTGACAGTACCGGTGAGAATGGGTTAATGGCTGCTGCACATGATTATGCAGATGAAGTTTCCTGGATGGATGCTCCAGATGACCTTGCTAATGCCGGGAGCTATGCTGATGGATCCGTAAATACCAGTTCTGTCGTACAGCAGGCTGGAGCATCTGCACCGGCAGCATTCTATTGCGATACCCTTACCATACATGGGAAAGATGACTGGTACCTGCCTGCAATTGATGAACTCATCTTGCTGAATGATGCGCGCTACCAGTTCAACAGGGCTGCAGGGGAGGATGAAGACCCCGTTACGCAGGGATTCACGGCCGACAAGTACTGGTCCTCTACAGAATCGGGTGCCACAGAAGCCTGGTTGTTCGACCTTGGAAAGATTGCAGAAGAAAACAAATCAGGAACTGCAAACGTTCGTGCAGTAAGGAAGTTTTCAGGAATGTATGATGTGCACAACTATAGCTGGCTTCAGCTATTGGGACCGGAGGAGGAATCCAAGAGTGATGGAAATGTGAGCGAAATCATCCTAAACACTGATGGTGATGTAATTATAGATGAGGATGGAAAAAGGGGTACCGTCTGCCGCACCACGCCTGGTATCTGCCTGCCTGCAAAAATTACCTTTAAACTTCAAACCGAATATGATCCTGATGCAAGTGAACAACCTGAAATTTTAAGAGGTACCGGTGATTTTCGCATCTGTTTTGGTGGTCCGCCCAAGGGTGAAACATTGGATAATATTTCAGAGGCAAACATGGGGGAGTTTGAAGGCGTGCAATTTCGCATACATCCCCATGTGGATGAGTCACCCGTGCGCGTATATACCGGTTCGGAACCCCACACCTGTACTTCCATCTGGTTGCGCTATGTGGATCCGGATAAACGGTTGGATGATGACGGAAATCCAATTACCGGCCTTGCGAGTGATGAATGCCAGGGCCGCGGCAATCATTGCGGCTGGAAGAGAGTAGGCCTTTTTGAAGATGGTTTTGGTTTGGACAACAGGGAAGAAGCACTTGTAACCGTTATTATTTCGGAATCTATCATATCCATCTCAGTAAAAAACAGGACATGGAGCATCGATCTTGATTATCTTGAGCTGAATGAAGAGGATATTGAAGGGGAGGCCTTGCGCTTCGATCAGGTTACGTTTATGTCGATCAGTCATACAAATACAAGCCGGGGCTACGAGACGATAAAAATATCAGATCTACAGGTACTACCCATGGTCCCATAGCGTTGAAACGTTCACGTATACATGGATTCCAGAATATAAAAATAAAAATCTTTTGAATATAACTGATTAAACATAGCATTATGAGTAACAGATTAATAGGAGAATTACCAAAAGTAGGGATCCGGCCGGTCATCGATGGTCGCGAAAGGGGCGTTAGGGAATCCCTCGAACAGCAGGTCATGGACCTGGCAAAAGCTGTTGCAGCTTTTATTGAAAATACCATCCGTTTCGCCAGCGGTGAACAACCCGTATGCGTGATTGCAGACACCTGTATCGGTGGTGTGGCCGAGTCTGCTATGTGTGCAGAGAAATTCCAGCGAGAGGGAGTAGGGGTATCCCTTACTGTAACAAGTTGCTGGTGTTATGGCACCGAAGTGATGGATACAGATCCCCTGATCCCCAAGGCCATCTGGGGATTTAACGGAACGGAACGACCGGGTGCCGTATACCTGGCTGCAGCTCTGGCGGGGTATAACCAGACAGGATTACCGGCTTTTGGCATCTATGGCAGGGATGTACAGGATACAGGAGACACAACCATCCCCGATGATGTGAAGGAGAAGATCACCCGCTTCATCAAAGCAGGACTCGCAGTAGCAACGATGAAGGGCAAGTCCTATTTATCCATTGGGTATAGCTCCATGGGCATTGCCGGTTCGATGGTCGATCCGAATTTTTTCAGGGAATACCTCGGTATCAGGTCCGAATTCGTGGACTCAATTGAAGTGCTTAGAAGAATTGAGGAGGAGATCTATGACAAGGAGGAGCTTGAGAAAGCGCTTGCATGGACACGTGAAAATTGCAAGGAGGGAGAGGATCACAACAGTCCGGAAAACCAGGCAGACGATGAACGCAAAGCATGGGAATGGGAAACAGTTGTGAAGATGACCCTGATATGCAGGGATATGATGGTCGGGAACCCAAAACTCGTGGAGATGGG
>CAZOXI010000605.1:0-2864 GCA_964583445.1 uncultured Bacteroidaceae bacterium
TATTCAGAAATCAGCCTTCAGGCTCAGGTCAAGGCTCCGGATATGATGGGTAAGTGCACCAACGGAGATGTAGTCGACACCGCATTCAGCATATGCCCTGAGTGTATCGAATGTGATGCCCCCGGAAGATTCTGTTTCTTTCTTACCATCGATCAGCCGGACTGCATCCCTGGTCATATCCACGGAAAAATTATCCAGCATGATCCGGTGCACACTGTCTTTTTTTAGCACTTCTCTGATGTCTTCCAGGTTGCGGACTTCCACTTCGATCTTCAGGTCGAGTTTTTTTTCAGCCAGGTAGGCAGTGGTCCGGTCAATGGCCTGTCCGATGCTCCCGGCAAAATCGATGTGATTGTCTTTGATCATGATCATGTCGTACAGTCCGATCCTGTGATTTTCTCCGCCTCCGATACGGACCGCCTCTTTTTCCATGTACCTGAACCCGGGTGTGGTTTTCCGTGTGTCCAGTACTTTTGTCCCGGTGCCATCAAGTGCCTTTACATACCGCGCAGTTTCGGTTGCGATCCCACTCATGCGCTGCATCACATTCAATACGAGTCGCTCGGTCTGCAAAATAGACCGGACACTCCCTTCCAGGTGGAAACAGATGTCGCCCTCTTTTACCGCAGCGCCATCTCCAATCAACAAATACATCTGCAGACCCGGGTCAAAAGTATTGAAAATGCGTGTTGCGATTTCAGTGCCTGCAAGGATACCGGTTTCCTTGACATGTAATTTGGCTTTGCCGGTGGCTTCAGCAGGGATGGTACTTAATGTAGTGTGGTCACCGCTACCTATATCTTCCCTGAACCAAAGGTCGACCAGGTCTTCAGGCGTGAACATGTGCATACGGTCAGGTTTTTTCAATAGTAAGTGAATAGATGATCTTCTCTTTTCTTCCATCCAGGAAGTACAGGTTAACATTGAACTTTCCTTTTCTGGTCACCAGGGTGCCAAGGCTATATTTCGAATCCTGCTTGGTTCCTTCATACTCGAGTTTAAATGAAAGGGGACGGTGCTCTTTGAAAAAATCCTGCATGATTCTGGCAGCCTGGTTCTTGCTTGTGACGTAATCCTCCTTCAGTATCTTCATCTCCAGGTTGTCGTGAAAATACGTTGCCAGTTGCTTCGCGTCACCCTTTTCAAAGGCCTCAATGATCCCTTTCGGCACCATCTGTGCGTGCCCGTTCAGCACTACCAGAAGCAATACGGAAGTTAACATATATCTCATTCTTCCCTTCAGGTTGTTCATACTTTTTGGCGGGGTTTTTGCATTCAATAACGATTATACTATATGTTTGTATTTGTTATGCAATAATCAGACCAAGTTTTGATGCTTGCAAGTTAAGAAAAATCGCTGTATCTGCGGCTTTTATGAAAATAACACTGATTCTTACCGGGAAGACAAAAGCAGGTTACCTTCAGGAGGGTGTGGATGATTACCTTAAACGGATTATCAGGTATGTGCCCCTGGCAGTGGAGATCATCCCGGACCTGAAAGTATCGAAAAAGATGAGCACTGAGCAGGTGAAAAAGCTTGAAGGACAGCAGATCCTGCAGCGCATCAGGTCCGCTGATCATGTGGTCCTGTTGGATGAACGCGGGAAGCGGTTTACTTCTGAAGCATTTGCAGCATATCTGCAGGCACTTGAGGGTCGTACCGGACAGACTTCTTTTGTAATAGGAGGAGCATATGGATTTTCGGAGGGGGTGTATGCAAGGTGTGATCAAAAAATTTCGTTATCTGATATGACATTCTCACATCAGATGGTCAGGCTGATATTTTCAGAACAGCTCTACAGAGCCTATTCAATATTAAACGGTGAACCATATCATCATAAGTGACCTTTTATGATTGAGAAGAAGCAACACATCTTTACCCTGACTGCCAGGCGCAGTTACAGAAGCATATTCCTGGCAGTGGCTGCATTCTGCTTCCTGGCAGTACTGGCCCTGCAGTATAATTATTATACCCGTACCTACGGAGAGAGAGACCTGCAACGTTTTGAGCAGGTGCTGCATGAAAAAGAGCAGGCTGTTCAGGAAATTTTTGATGCGCTTTCCGATGCTTTTCAATCAGAAGATGAAGTTGAAGTACTTGATGACCGTTCGGAGGAATTCAGGGCCCTGGCTTCAGCACAGGATATCTACCTGTTTTATTTTCAGAAGAACCGGCTGAAATATTGGTCAGACCACTCGGTTCCCCTGCGCACGCGTTGGTCAGACAGATTGAACGGCCCTGTCTATGAAACCCTGAACGGGACTTACGTTGCGGTGGACCGGGAGGTGGAGGGCGGACACCTCTTTGCACTGATCCTGGTCATGAAGGATTACAAGTTTGAAAACGAATACCTGGACCGGGCATACCAGGAGGATCTTGCTGTCAGCGATGAGGTGCCCTTGTTACGCCAAACCGGTCCCGGGCTTTCGGATGTGCACAATCTCAACGGCGATTACCTGTTCTCCCTGGATCTTTTCTCAACACTAAAAAAGAATCAACTGAATGTTACGTTTGCGGGGTTGGTTCTCCTGATCGCGATCATTTCCTTGTTTGCGTGGTTTGTATTGAACATAGATGCCTGCAGTTCCCGCAACAGGCGTGCGCAGTGGCTGGGCGTGAGTGTACTGGTACTGACGCTCATTTCCGTACTGATTATTTATGCCGAGGTTCCCCGGATCATTTATGAAGCAGCACTCTTTCAACCGGAGATTTATGCCAGCATGACCTTCCCATCCCTGGGACAGCTGTTTTTCCTGGTGTTGCTGGTATTCATGCTCACCCTGGTGTTCTATTGGTTCTTTGACCGTAGCAGGAAGTTGAGCGAAAGATACCGAACTCCGTTGACCATTCTGCTGATCATGGC
>CAZOXI010000606.1:0-2859 GCA_964583445.1 uncultured Bacteroidaceae bacterium
TGCTGGTGGTGCCTCATTGGCTCCCAGTCTGTGTTGATTGGTAGCTGTCAGGATACTTGCACGCAACAGGTCCTGGTGGTCAAACACCGCCTTGATGGTATTCACAATAAAGGTAAGGAACTGAAGGTTAGACTTTGGATTTTTCCCGGGAGAATGGAGCACGACCCCCGTATCAGTGGAAAGGGACCAGTTGTTATGTTTTCCTGAACCATTGATATCTTTAAAAGGCTTCTCATGGAAAAGCACCCTGAATCCATGGTGCCTGGAGATCTTCTTCATCAGTTCCATGGTTAACACATTCTGGTCCACTGCAAGATTACATTCACTAAAAATGGGTGCCACCTCATATTGGTTGGGTGCTACCTCGTTGTGCCTGGTTTTGATGGGAATCCCAAGCTTGAGTGCTTCAAATTCGAGCTCCTTCATAAACGCACTGACCCGCTCGGGAATAGATCCAAAATAGTGATCATCCAACTGTTGGTCTTTGGCTGAGGCATGTCCCATCAGGGTCCTTCCTGTAAGAGCAAGATCAGGCCTGGCATAATACAATGCCTCATCGACAAGGAAGAACTCCTGTTCCCATCCAAGATTTGCTCGCACACTTCCTACATTTTTATCGAAATACTGGCACACTTGCGTAGCAGCTTTGTCAATCTCATTCAATGCTCTGAGAAGTGGCGTTTTATGATCCAGCGCCTCACCGGTGTATGAGATGAAGATCGTTGGGATACTGAGTGTATCTCCAATCACAAATGCTGGGGATGTAGGATCCCAGGCAGTATATCCCCTGGCCTCAAATGTATTGCGCAATCCGCCACTGGGGAATGAAGAAGCGTCGGGCTCCTGCTGCGCAAGCGCTTTTCCTGAAAATGATTCCACAACACTGCCATTGTTAGTGTATTCAAGGAAAGAATCATGCTTTTCGGCCGTTCCCCCGGTCAGTGGCTGAAACCAGTGTGTGTAATGCGTGGCGCCCAACTCTACAGCCCATGCTTTCATACCAATAGCTACTGCATCAGCCATTTTTCTGTCGATCGGTATTCCCTTCGATATCGCTCTTCGCACGTGCTCATAAGCATCACGTGAAAGGTAATTTTGCATCTTATGATCATCAAAGACATTCTTTCCGAAATAATCCGATATCTCCTTAGATGGGGGTTCAACATGCACAGGCTTCCTGTGATTTACTGTTTCAAGGGCTGAAAAACGTATCAATGCCATAATATTTCCTAATAAATTTTGGCGCAAGTTACATTAATTTAACATTATTAAAAAGAACCCCCTGCTATTTTACGGGGGTATATTTAAAAAAGGGGTGTTTGACAGTACAAACACCCCTCGGTATATAAAAATAGATAGAATTGATCAGATTCCCTCTGCACTTTTTACGGATTTCACGATTACAGAGGCCACCTTATAAGGATCTGCATTTGAAGCAGGTCTCCTGTCTTCAAGACGTCCTTTCCATCCTGCCTCAATGGTAGAGATGGGAATCCTTATGGAAGCTCCGCGGTCAGAAACACCGTATGAGAACTTATCAATAGACTGTGTCTCATGCGCTCCTGTCAACCGCTCGTCATTGTCGGCGCCATATACATCGATGTGTTCCTTGATGTGCTTTCCGAATTCTTCACAAATGGAGGTAAATAGTTCTTCACCGCCCTGTTCGCGCATTGCGCCATTTGAAAAATTAGCATGCATCCCGGATCCATTCCAGTCTCCCTTAACCGGTTTCGGATGAATATTGATGCGCACACCATATTTTTCTCCTACACGCTCGGCAAGATACCTGGCAACCCAGACCTGGTCACCAGCTGCTTTTGCACCTTTTTCAAAGATCTGGTATTCCCATTGACCCTTCATTACCTCTGCATTGATCCCTTCAATATTCAACCCGGCTTCAATACAGGCGTCCAGATGCTCTTCGACGATATTACGTCCAATATTGTACTCAGCACCAACTGAACAATAAAAAGGACCCTGTGGCGGAGGGTAGTAGCCTGGTGCAGGGAAACCCAGTGGTGTATGGTGATCCAAATCCCATAATACATACTCCTGCTCAAAACCAAACCAGAAATCATCATCATCATCGTCTATGGTTGCCCGGCCATTAGAAGCATGAGGTGTTCCATCAGCATTCATTACTTCGGTCATCACCAGGTAACCATTTTTCCTTTGTGGATCAGGACATACAAAAACAGGTTTTAGCACACAGTCGGAACTGTTTCCGGAAGCTTGTTGCGTTGAGGATCCATCAAATGACCACAGGGGTGCATCTTCAACGTTACCACTGAATCCTTCTACAACCAGCGTTTTACTTCTCATCATCTGGGTGGGCTTGTATCCGTCCAACCAGACATACTCTAATTTTGATTTCATAAGATTGCTTGTTTATTATAATTAGAATTCTTTACTTATTTTATTTTTTATTTTTCTTACCCCTATTATAAGGGGGGGGGGTAAATATTTATTTTGCTTTTTACGCTACAAATGTATTAATTATATTTTTAAATTTAATAATAATTTTGAAACTTTTTTGATAATATATATTTATATTTTACTTTCTATTTGATTATTTTATTCCATATTTACTTATTATTTATAACTATAAAGCATTTTTATCAAATATTTTTATTTTTTATTTACCCATGTTTTTAGCAGGGGTTGTGAATATTTAGTTATTTACAGATCATTTCAGGATGAGATGCATCATGGGCATCAATGTCACAAAACAGCGCACTATAGCAAGCTGATTTATGTACCCCGGTCTGCTAAGTGAATGAAGTTCAATCCAGATAAAGAAGTCTTTTAACCTCGGCCTAAACTGATACCACCCACCGGTAAAAAACGGTACCACCC
>CAZOXI010000607.1:0-2858 GCA_964583445.1 uncultured Bacteroidaceae bacterium
CCGGCACAGTTACGATTATCGTATGTGCCAGTGACGGGGAGCTGGAGGTATGTGAACAATTCAACGTGTTGGTGCAGACTGTCAATCGACCACCGGAAGTCATTTGTCCGTCCAACATGGACGTGCTGCTGTTGGAGGGATTCGGCAGTTACGGCCCGGTAAATTTCTGCGATGCGTTCAGCGATCCGGATGATGATGCGCTGACCTATACTGTTTCGACTGATGATCCCTCGGTTGCGACGGTGTTGATCGACGGATGTGATATCACGGTGAATGAGGTTGGAGTGGGTACTGCGGTCATCAGCATTTGCGCCAGTGATGGTGAGTTTGAGATATGCTGTACCTTTACAATGGAGATCGTGGAAGAGAATGAGCTGACGGTCTTCCTGGGAGATGAATTGCTCACAGAAGGCGATTCCGTTAAGCATTGTTCCGATGCTGTGACACACACGCTTATGGTGAGTTCGGATATACCCTGGACCATTGAATCCACCGGTGACTGGTTCACGGCGGAGAAGATTAATGATATAAATATAGAGGTCGAATTTACTGAAAATACAACCGGCGTGGTGCAAAGCGGGACCCTTGCAGTGCGTGACACTCAGCAGCATGTAATCAACCTGGTGGTGTACCAGTCCGAGACCTGTGTTCCATCAGGCCTGGATGAAACACGGGTACCATGGTTCAGCGTGTGGCCAAATCCCGTGGAAGACCTGGTCAGGATACAGATCAATGAGCAATTGTCAGCAGGCGAGAAAGTCCAGATTGAACTGTGGACCGCCGATGGCAGGCTATTGAAGGAGATTGTTGATCAAAGACCCGGGATTTTCTCTGTTGAAATGGATGTTTCAGGTTATCCGTCAGGAGTCTATTACATGCAAGTGCATGCCGTGGATAAACGCAGGTCGGTCATCCCGTTGATAAAATATTGATAAAACGGTAATTGGAGGTTTTTTTAGGATGAATAGATCAAATATGTCGATGAGTGGACATTTCAGGGTATTGAGTCCTCATAACCTCAACATAAGCTTGCAAACATATGTTGATGAAGCTTGTCTTATCATTGACAGGCAGTTTGCAAGGGGATTAAATGTTCCATAGCTTTGTAAATGGATAAGTACAATTATTTGTCTGAAACGATATTATTATGAAAAAGATTTATATTCTCTTATTGGCAGCAGGAATGATGTTTGCAACTTCCCAGGAAGCAATATCATGTCCGCGGGGATCAGGTATATTCTCCATCTTCAGGACAGTTGAGGAACCAGCTAACAATCCAGGTGATAACGGGAATGGAGGAGCAGTTGGTGCACCTTTGGATGGCGGATTGCTCGCGATACTTGCCGCAGCCGGCGGCGCGTACTTTGTAGCCAGGAGGAAGAAGAAAAAGCAGCAATAGGGTTAATTGCTCGTTTTGGCCGGCGGCGTGCTGACCGCATGTCACCGGAATAGTACATATCAACATTCAAAGAGCACTGCAGGGCCAATTTTAGTCCTGCGGTGTTTTTTTTTGTTGCGTCCGGTATGGGACATAGCTATAGAATGAAAGTCCAGAACGCGCTGAGACATAGCATCAAAAGGAGTGGAATATTTGTGTGTTCAACATTTTTTCTTATTTTTAAATAAGCATACCAAATACCACTTAAACCCTAACTATCATGAAAGACATGTACCTGACAATTACCCTCCTGTTAGTATTAATAGGAAGCACTAGCCTAATGGGTCAGAAAAATGATCCTGAGCAGACGCAACGGTTCAACATTGAAAAAGAATTAAGGGACCAGCTATTTGGCGACGTGGAATTTGAACGTACACCTGGATTACCCTCTGGCAAAAAAGCTGCAATGAGCGATTCATACGGTGATGTGCCAGGTGTGCGTTGGGCCCGGCATTTTGGTGGTTCCGGTGATGATCATGCACAGAAGGTGGTATCTGATCATAATGGGAATGCCTATGTAACCGGGTATTTCAATGGAACAATTTCCACAAGTGCAGGGGAATATTCAGCTGCCGGGTACCGGGATGGATTCGTTGCAAAATTCAATAGCAGCGGTACACTTGTTTGGTTTAAACCTATGGCGGCGGAAGCGGACATGAAAGTATACCCCTATGCCATCAGCCTTGATGCCAGTGGCAATATCCTTACAACCGGTTACTTTACCGGGGAACTGGAATTTGGAGCATCAAACCATCCTGAAAAAGATGATTACAATACATTTATTGCTAAATTAAGTCCTGACGGAGAACTCTTATTTGCACGTGAATATGGTAATTCAGCAGCTCCTGAGATCGGAATCGCAATTGAATCGGATCACCAGGATAATATTTTTATCCTTGGCAAGCAATCTGCCAATATTACTTCCCGAAATCCATCGTTTATCCTGAAATTAGATGCTAACGGCAATCTGATTTGGGAGCAGTTTCACGATGAAGGATTCAATGATTTCTCAGTAACATCAAACGGTATATATTTCACAGGGTCAATTATATCTTCTGCTGATGGATATTTAGATGAAAATGTGTCTGTTGCAGTGCCATCAGCTTATGAAGATATTTTTGTTGCAAAATCCGACCTTAATGGTTTATTCAAGTGGGGTAAAACCCTGGAGCACGAGGGCGATGGCTACCACTACAGTCATTCACCTTTGCTGGCAACAGATGATAATGAAAACATTTACTTGACCGGTAATTTTATTAATAATTTAAGATTGGGCGAATTTATTCTCAAAAGATTTCAATCTGTATTTACTGCAATACTAAATGCTGCAGGTGAATTTCAATGGGCTTCTCTGTTAAATGGTACTTGTAATATATCAGCAGCTCGTTTACATGTTTTTAATTGAGCAAAATATCAGCAG
>CAZOXI010000608.1:0-2853 GCA_964583445.1 uncultured Bacteroidaceae bacterium
AAACAATTTACATCACTTTTCCTAATTTTGATTATAGATTTTTAAGTGATATAAAATGAAACGAAGCGTTACAATCATCCTGGCGGGTCTGCTGACTGCAACAATGTTCCTGGCTCCAGGGTGTGGCAACAACCCGGGAACAGATGACAAACCGGCTGTTGCGGTAAGTATTCTCCCGCAGGAATATTTCGTATCCCGGATTGCCGGTGACCTGTTCAGCATCAATGTCATGATCCCCCCCGGTGCCAGTCCGGCAACTTACGAACCCACACCAGCCCAACTGACCAGCCTGTCCAGGACCAACCTCTACATGAAAATGGGATACACGGGATTTGAGATGGCCTGGATGAAAAAGCTCGCATCGGCCAATAAGACGATGACGATCGTGAATACCTCCGAAGGCGTGGATCTCATCACGGAAGCCACCACGCATGGAGAAGTTCATCAACATTCAGAGGACCATGCGACAGCAGATCCACACGACCATCACCACGGGGGAATTGACCCGCACACCTGGCTATCGCCAAAAAATGTAAAGATTATTGCACAAAACATCCACGATGCCCTTGCAGCAGCATACCCGGAAAACAAAGAAATTTTTTCTGAAAACCTCGCAGCATTTAGACATGAACTGGACAGTCTTGACAGTGCCATTGCCCGCGAATTAAGTGATCTCTCCTCCAGGGATTTTTTCACTTACCATCCTTCCCTGTCCTATTTTGCACGTGACTACAACCTTGAACAGCATCCACTGGAGCTGGGAGGAAAAACGCCTTCGGCAGCTCACATGAAAAAACTGATCGACAAGGGGAAAGAAGAGCAAATAGGCGTGGTTTTCCTGCAGATGCAGTTTGACCAGAAAAATGCCGAAGTGCTTGCAAAAGAGATTGATGCCGAGATCGTACAGATCAATCCACTGGATCCGGAGTGGTATGCACAAATGCTGTTTATCACCGAGAAACTGAAAGAAAACCTGCAATGAACAATCCCCTGGTAAAACTGGATAAGGTAAGTGCATCGTATTCGGGGAAAACGGTGCTTAGCAATGTTTCCCTTGAGGTGAGGCCCGATGATTTCATGGGGGTCATCGGTCCCAACGGAGGTGGGAAAACCACCCTGCTAAGACTGATCCTCGGACTGATGAAACCCGATCGCGGGACGATCACCCGGAACATCGGGAAAAATGATATCGGCTACCTGCCACAGGTAAATCAATTTGACGATCATTTCCCGATCACGGTATATAACGTAGTGTTGTCAGGACTTGCTGAAGGCATGGGATTGCAAAAAAGAAAAAAATCAGAGTCACGCGGGAAAGTGGAAGAGATCCTGGGTTCAGTGGGGCTTTCTGATCTGCAGAACAGGCCGATCGGAGAGATATCAGGTGGTGAGCTGCAACGTACCATGCTGGCCCGGGCGATCATCTCTTCGCCGAGACTGTTGGTCCTGGACGAACCCAACACTTATGTGGACAACCGTTTCGAGCAGGAACTCTACCGTATCCTGGAAAAACTGAACAATCAAATGGCCATCATGCTGGTTTCCCACGATGTGGGTACCATCACCCCCTGGATCAAATCCATTGCCTGTGTCAACAAGTCACTGCATTTCCACCCTTCCAACAAAATAACCAACGAACAACTCAAAGTATACAACTGTCCCATTGAACTGGTTACACACGGTCCGGTACCGCACCGTGTAGTGGGAGACCATAATCACTAAGTAATCAATGTATAGCAATACAACAGTCGTGGCAATGCCATATATTTCCTGCAGGATGATTTACCTCCGTGAAAAACGGTCATCATTGGGCACAGATATTTGGATTCGCCAAGCTAAAGGTTCAGTAAAGCAATGATATAAGGAGATGAATTTTAAGAATCAAAGAAACACACAAATACAACGAACAACATGGACCTGATCGGACTATTTGAATATGAATTTTTCAGGAACGCTTTTTCCGCGGCATTCCTGATGTCTGTTTCGTGCGGACTGATCGGCACATACATTGTTGCACGCAGGATGGTATTCATCAGCGGTGGGATCACGCATGCTTCATTCGGGGGTGTCGGGATCAGCTATTTTTTAGGATGGGCGCCGATGGCCGGTGCCGCCGTGTTTGCACTCATTGCTGCGATCACCACGGAGCACCTTACACGCAAAAAGCTGATCCGTAACGATTCACTCATCGCTGTAATGTGGTCACTCGGCATGGCTATCGGCATCATATTTATCTACCTCACGCCTGGCTATTCCCCCAACCTGATGAGTTTTTTATTCGGCAGCATTATTACGGTCACCCTTACTGACCTTGCACTCATGCTTGCCCTGACGCTGGTTGTGGCACTGGTTTTTATTTTCTTCTACCGCGTTATCCTGTTTGTTTCTTTTGACGAACAATTTGCCCGCACCCGCGGGATACCCGTGATGCTGGTCAATTATATGCTCATCATCCTGGTGGCACTCACCATTGTACTCAGCATTCGTGTTGCAGGAATCATCCTGGTACTCAGCCTGCTGACCATTCCCCAGAATACCGCAAACCTGTTCACCAGCAATTTCGGAAGGATACTGGCCTGGTCTGTGATCATTGGATTTATTGGTGCACTGATCGGGCTGATTACATCTTATTTCCTGAACATTCCCTCTGGAGCTACGATCATCTTCAGCCTCGTGATCCTTTACCTTCTGGCAAGGGGTCTAAGGGCAGTATTGCACAGCAGAAAGTCAGCACCAGTCGTTCAATAAGGTAAATTTGAGCGGTTAATTTTTTTAACTATTTTCGCAACCAATTAAAACACAACACATGGAGCACAGGAAGATCATTGAAAATGCCTGGGAGAACAGGGAATC
>CAZOXI010000609.1:0-968 GCA_964583445.1 uncultured Bacteroidaceae bacterium
CGGGATCTGTATCGTATGTCATCACCGGCGATGCATTCGATCCGGTCACGGTTACAGACAATTGCACGGATGTTACCCTGGTCAATAACATCACCGGAGTGAATACCCTCGATGGTGCGGAACTGGGAGCAGGAACGGCAACCATCACTTGGACGGCCACCGACAATGCACTGAATGAAACCATCTGCAGCTTTGATATCACTGTCTCCCCGCCGGTAAACACAGCGCGTTCTCTTCAGGATCAAACCAGGATCTGGCCCAACCCCACAAGCGGACAGGTCAGGGTGGCACACGCATCCTGCCCTGTGATCTCTATCTCAGTTTTTGATATGTCTGGACAGGTCCTGATACGCCAGGCCAACACCGAGACTCCTGCAACAATGGATTTGAGCCCTCTTCAGCCGGGCATCTATTTCATGGAGCTGAAGACGGGAATCCGGACAGAAATTCATAAATTGCTGAAATATTAATGCTAAAATGAATCGGTTATGATCGCTACCATTGTACATGTGAAAGTAAAAAAAGAACACATCGAAGCATTCATCCGCGCCACGGTGAAGAACCATGAGGAATCCGTGAAAGAAAACGGGAACATGCGGTTCGACGTGTTGCAAAACGAGGATGACCCCACACAGTTTGCGTTGTATGAAGCCTATGCATCAGAAGAGCTTGCCGCGGCCCACAAACACACCCCGCACTACCTGGAATGGAAGGAGACCGTGCAGGACTGGATGGCCGAACCCAGGGAGGGAATCCGGTACAATGCCATAAAGCCTTAAGTCGCAATAAAGCCCTGACGGCCTTTTATGAAACAAATTGCCAATTATTTTCTATCTAGTGAGTCTGCGTGGCTATACAGTCACTATTGATCTGTTTTCCCGGCCAGCAATCCTGATACAGAAATATCTTCTTCCAGGTCTTCCCAGTGTATCCCGACTCCATTGCCAATCAACCGGAAATTGCGTAAG
>CAZOXI010000609.1:978-2850 GCA_964583445.1 uncultured Bacteroidaceae bacterium
GGGTTGGAGCTGCCTCATGGAGCTTTGAAAACAATATTAACAACTTTTAAGAAATCTTACCGGTTATTAAGATTTCCGGGCTCCCATTTTTTGTACTTTTGGGTAAAGCCCCATCAAAATGAGAAGAATGCAACTGCTGCTGTTGCTCGTCATGGCAGCCACAATCCATGGGAAAGCTCAACGTTTCCCGCTCCACGGAATTGAGATTTACAATCCCGCCTATAACAATCCCGCCTACACAGGTGCAGAAAAATTCATACAGGCGGATGCAATCGCATACAGTAACCCTTACAATTCAGGTGTGTATGCAAACCTGATGGCAACACTTCCGGGAGACAAAAGCGCCCTGGGTGCAAGCTTCAATAAAAGCGGGTCTTATACATCGTATAGTTCCTCTGGCGGACATTCAGAGAAATCCATGAGCCATTACAATATTGCGTTGGCATATAAGTATACTTTCCAGCCCTGGGAAAACATTAAAATACATACAGGGGCATCGGTCAATGCGGCAAAGCTGGACATTCTTTCATATACCAATATGACCGACAGCAGCTGGCAGTATAACAGGTACCTCAGCACCACCATCGGGGTGGCCATTGACTATAAAAACTTAACGGCCGGGATTTCCGGGAATTTCCCTGTCAGCGCAAACAGGTTCTACCTGGACGAAACAAACAGCCTGGAAAAAGAATCCCTCTCTTCCCCTGCAAAGGTATTTCACATGTACGGGAAATATGAATCGAAAAGCCAGCGGAGGGTGACCCTGGATCCGCTGTTCGGAATGTACTGGATGCATGCAAACGATTCCGATTATTCAGAATGGCTGGGGTACGTGGGCGGACATATACAGATCGTTGATGTGGTGGGACTCGGAATTACTGCCGGCAGCCTTGTCTCGGTGAGTGCAACGGTGAATATCATCGACCGAGTGGAGCTCATGCTCGGCATCTACGCAGGGGAAAAACTCCTGTATGACGGTCCGCGTTCCATGGATTATGGCCTGAACTTCGGCAACAAGGAGTACATCATGCAGCTTCGCATCAACCTCTGAGAATCACTAGCTCAATTATGAACCATTCTTAAAATGCCCTTGATGTATTGTCTGTAGACCGGAGCAGGAATTTAATTTTTTGAATTGCAAAATATCATCGCAAGAAAATTCCTGGATAGTGCTCACTGGATTAATATATTATAAATCACTAAATTTGTATAACTAATGAATATTGACATGAACCTACAATCGAAGAAATTAGAGTTAGTTCAGCTCATAATAAATACAGAAAAGCCATCTATCCTGGCCAAGGTGGAAGCAATACTGAAAAAGGAAAAAGCTTCTGACTGGTGGGATGAGATAAGTCCGGAAGAAAAAAAGGCCATAGAAAAAGGATTGTCTGAAGCCGATAAAGGAGAACTTATACCTCATAAGGAGGTAATGAGAGAAGTCAGAACCAAATATCTTCATGACAAATGAAAATCAGTTGGACCCCGACAGCAAGAAAGACTTACTTTAAAGTTCTCGATCACCTTGCGGAGGAATGGACAAAAAGGGAAGTCAAGATCTTTATAAATGAAGTTGAATCCTTACTGGAACAAATTAAAACCAATCCTGAAATGTTCCAGGCATCCAGGAAAAAGAAAAATGTTCGAAAAGGGATAATTACAAAACACAATACTCTTTACTATCGGATCAAACCCAGGAAGAAGGAGCTGGAATTGATCACCTTTTGGGATAACAGGCAAGAACCCGGGAAAATGATCTACTAAGTATTCTCCAATTTTAAGAAACAATCTCCCTCCTGGATCTGGTAAGGATACATAATGAGCTTTCTCTGAAACCTGGAAAGAAAACAGACCTGATAACTGAGCCCTCAC
>CAZOXI010000610.1:0-2837 GCA_964583445.1 uncultured Bacteroidaceae bacterium
TTTCTGAAGCTTTTCAGGATGGCTCCTGTCCACGGCATCCTTGCCGACCTGGGGATCTCTTCGCACCAGATCGACCAACCGGACAGGGGATTTTCCTTCCGGACCGACAGTCGACTCGATATGCGCATGAACCCCTCCTCCCGGAAATCAGCTGTTGAGGTGCTCAACGAGACCCCCGAAAACGATCTCTACAGGATCTTCAGGGAATACGGTGAATTGAAGAATACCGGAACCGTAGTGCGGTCGATTATGAAAGCGCGAAAGACAGGGGAGATACGCACGACTGCCCAACTGGAAAAGATGCTCGGGGACCTGGTCCCGCAACAGACACGGTCCAAGTTCCTGGCAAAGGTATACCAGGCAATCCGGATCGAGGTCAACCAGGAGATGGAGGCACTGGCTGAGATGCTTGAGCAAACAGCCGGATGCATGGCTCAAGGTGGGAGATTGGTGGTGATCACTTATCATTCACTGGAGGACCGGATGGTGAAGAACTATATGAAGACCGGGAATATCGCGGGCGAACTGAAAAAAGACTTTTACGGCAATCCTGAAACATGCTGGAAACTGATCAACCGAAAGGTCATTACACCCGGCGAAGCAGAGTTGAAGGAGAACAGCAGGGCCAGGAGTGCCAAGCTGAGAATCGCAGAAAAGATTTAAACGGATAGATTTCGATGAGCAGGGAGCGTAAAAATATTGAATTTGAAGAGGTCAGGGTAGAAAAGGGACCACAGTTTTCTTTTCGCAGTCTGGTCGATGGGAATGTGCTTACGCAGCGCGCGGTGATCAGGCAGGCGCCCTTCCTTGCACTGCTGGTGATCCTTGCACTGCTGATGATTGCCAACCGGAACCATGCTGAGAAACTGGTGATCCGTTCCAACGCGCTGCAGACGGAAGTGAAGGAGCTGAGGTCGCAGGCCATTACCACTTCATCAGAACTGATGACCGTAAGCCGGCAGAGCAGGGTGGAACAGCTGGTGAAGCAGAAGGAACTCGGATTGGTCGAAAACAAAGAACCATTAAAGAAACTGGTGATCGATAAGGAATAATGTCATTAAAGAGGAACATATTGATCCGTGTAAGCGTGGTATACCTTGCCATGGTTGCTTTTGCCATCGCCATCCTGGGCAAGATGTTCTATCTGCAATTGATCGAAAAAGAGAGGTGGGAAGATGTTGGGGTGAACAGCATCTCCTACAAGACCATTGAGCCCAATCGTGGTAATATCTATTCTGCAGAAGGACGCCTGCTTGCTGTTTCCGTACCCTATTACGAGGTAAGGATGGATATGCGCAGTGAAGCATTTACCAGGGATATTTTTGACAGGAACGTGGACTCACTCGCCATCCGGCTTTCCTGGTTGTTCAACGACCGCCACTGGACCGTTTATAAGCGGAACCTGGTGAAGGCGAGGGAAGAGGGCAACCGCTTTTACCTTGTCAAACGCAACGTATCTTATTCCCAACTGCAACAACTCAGGGATTTTCCTGTTTTCAGACTGGGCCGGTACAGGGGCGGAACCATATTCGTCCAGCAAAACCGCAGGGTCAGGCCACACAGGGAGCTGGCAGCGCGGACCATCGGATACACCATGCAAGGAGACCTGGGAAGCGTTGTTGGGATAGAAGGAGCTTATGATGAAGAACTCTCTGGTGTAGAGGGTTACAGGCTCATGCAGAAGATCCCCGGAGGCAACTGGATGCCGGTCAGTGACAAGAACGCGGTGGAACCGCGCGATGGCTTTGATGTCGTTACCACAATTGATATTGACCTCCAGGATGTGGCGGAAAATGCATTGTTAACACAGCTCATGAGACACGAGGCTGCCCATGGTTCCGTGGTGGTCATGGAAGTGCAGACCGGAAAGATCAGGGCCATTGCCAACCTGGGGAAGAATGATGAGGGCATCTATACAGAGAATTATAATTATGCCATCGGCGAAAGCACGGAACCGGGATCAACCTTCAAACTGGCATCTGCTATTGCCCTGCTGGAGGACGGACTGGTGGACCCGGATGATTCAGTGGACGTGGGTAAAGGGGTCATATATTATGATGACCACCGCCTGGAGGACAGCGGGGACGAAGGATTGGGTGTGATTTCATTCAGGGAGGCATTCGAAAAATCGTCCAACGTAGGCATCTCCCTGCTGGTCAGGGATCACTACCAGGAACGGCCTGAAGCATTTGTCGACAGGCTCTACCGCTTCGGCCTGAACCAGAAGCTTGGGATCGAAATCAAGGGGGAGGGCGCACCGGAGATCAAGTATACCGACAGTCCCCTCTGGTCAAATATCTCCCTTCCGATGATGTCCATCGGTTACGAAGTAAGGATGACCCCGCTGCAGCTTTTGACGTTCTATAATGCAATTGCAAATGACGGACAGATGGTCAAGCCCCAGTTCGTGGAGGAGATCCGCTACCGCGGGAAAGTCGAGTATGAATTTGAAAAAACAATCCTGAACCACAAGATATGTTCCGATGAGACCCTGGAGAAGATCAGGCCCATGCTGGAAGGGGTTGTTGACCGGGGCACGGCCAGAAATCTGCGGAATTCCTATTATCCCATCGCCGGGAAAACAGGTACCAGTCAGATCGCGGATGCCAAGCGTGGCTATCAGCAGGGCAGATACCAGGCTTCATTTGCCGGTTACTTTCCGTCTGATGATCCAAGGTATTCATGTATCGTTGTAATCAGCTCCCCTTCACAATCGGTATATTATGGAAACCTGGTTGCAGGTCCCATCTTCAGGGAGATTACCGACCGGATCTATATCCAGGATCTGAATATGCAGAAATCCGATGATGGATTCCTGGCAGAACAACAAGGGGCAC
>CAZOXI010000611.1:0-2836 GCA_964583445.1 uncultured Bacteroidaceae bacterium
TTTGTTTTCCTGTGTGCCGTTTTATAGGGCTTCCAGTTAAACTCGAAATCGAGGCCCAAATCTACGAATTTTGGTTGAAAAAGTCTACCCGGAAGCACATCATTATATCCGGAATATCCATCAGTGGAATAATTCAGCCCATGATAGAAGGCATGTGCACGCAGAGAATTGCGCGCATTGAAATTGTGCCTGTAGATGGGTCCCACCGCAAATGAAGGCATGGCGTAGTGTACAGAAGTGTTCAGGTCACCCATGTAATAGGAAGTACCGGCAAAGAAGCCGATGTCGGAGTTCTTCTGTGCGGAAAGGTTAAAAGAAGTTAAAAGAACAACGCAGGTGAACAATATGATCCATGCAGAAGGAAAATTCCTACCTCCTGCCATACCTGTTGAATATCGGTACTCCCCTCCTGTCATTTCTGATCTTATAAATCGCTTTAATCGTGGTGACTCCATAATGGTCGTTGTATCGATTGGCTTCCGGGTTGGCAAAATCATACCCATCGATCCTGTCATTAAATGATACCCGGGCGCCAACCTCGAAGGACAGGTCCCAATAGGCGTTAAATGAGTACTTGTATCCGAGGCCCGCAGGTATAACGAAGGCCCAGTTCAGATTATTATAGTAGCTGGGATTTTCAACTGCCTCCTCCCCTTCGGCATTAAACACTGTTGATTTGGACATGATCCCGCCGGCACCTGCAAATACATAAAGGTATCCCGAACTACCACCGTAACGGTTAACCATTCCTCTCCGGTTATAAATGGAGGAAGAACTGAAGGTCCGTCCACCCCCGACCACGTTATAGTCCAGCCGGAGCAGGTGTTCAAAATTATGGGACGTAAAGCTCAGCGAACGGTCGCGGATCTCGGGATCGATGCCCCCGATAATCAGGTAATTCAGATCGAGTTTAACCGTGAGGTCCTCAAATATCTTGAAACCGATATGGGAATTCACGTTCACCCGGCTGTCCCGAACCTGGAAGGACCTGAAATCGTAATTAGGAGAACCAATGTCCATAAAGGTATGCACGGTACCGGTCCCCATCCCTGCTTCATACCTTCTGAGTTTCCATCGCTGGGCTTCGGCGCTCATGGGAAGCAAAAAGCTGAAAACGAGTATGTAGATCCAGGTGTTTTTGTTCATCGCGAGCAGATTAAATCTTTGGCAAAGTTAAAAATAATGAAATAATTACAAATATGTGGGCCAGAAGCTAATAATTTTCAATTCCGCTTATCAATGCCCCACATCAGCTTGTTGCGCAATGTGCTGTAATAGCTGATGTTCTCGATCCGCACCATCTTCAGGGTATGGTCGGCCCGGGCAATAGTGATCTTCTCTGCCATGGGAATGTCCCACGACCGTGAATCCAGTGCGAGCTGGTATTCAGGATCGCGTGAATCCACGGTGAACTGGAGTTTCGCCTTGGCCGGCAGGACCAGCGGACGTACCGTGAGGTTATGCGGCGCAATGGGTGACAGGACCATGGTATCGGATTCCGGAACAACGATCGGCCCACCGACACTTAAGCTGTAGGCGGTGGATCCCGTGGGTGTGGAGAGGATCAGCCCGTCGGCCCAGTAGGAACTTAAAAACTCATCGTCCACATGCACATGGATGGTGACCAGCGAAGCAGAGATCTTGTAGATCCGCACCTCGTTCAGTGCTATATTATATTCCGGTACACTGGTGCCGGTGGAGGTTACTTCCAGCAACATACGCTCCTCCAGGTCATAGCGTCCGCTGAAAATACTCTCCAGGGATTCTTCCAGGGTATCATGACTGATATAGGACAGGAATCCCAGCCGGCCGGTGTTGATCCCCACCACCGGGATATCTCTTTTACGTACAATAGAGAGGGTCTCCAGGAAAGTACCGTCACCACCGACGGAGAACAGGAAATCAGTATCTTCCGGGAGGTCCTTATAGCTCTCAAACATCCCGGCCACATTGGGTCTGATACCGGCTACAGTCTCGAGGAACTCGAAGAACGGTTTGAAGATAACGATGCTGGTATTGAGTGATTCCAGCCTGTGAAAAAGGGTGGCCACATGCTCACGATAGGAAGGGTGGAAATTTCTTCCGAAAATGGCAATTTGCATGGTCAGACGTTGAGGTAATTTAAAAATTCATCAAACCGGTCCTGGTAAAACTCATCCATGTCTTTCGATGTCATGTAGGATGCAGAGATCTTATAATTGTACCTGTTAAAAGTTTGCAGGATCGCATTTATTTCGGTGGTATTGATCTTCAGCGTAACACTCAGCTTCCTCGATTCCGGGATATTTGACACATACAGGCTGAGGATCCTGGCGTTATTGCTCTCTACAATGTTGGAGATCTCTGTCAGGGAATAATCGTTATCGTCCATCTCCAGGACAATGATCCCTCCTGGGTGCTGCATGGCCGACAGGTTGGAAAATTCACGAGTCAGGTCGTCCTGTGTGATCACCCCCAGGTAATTGGCATCTTCGCTGAGTACAGGCACCAGGGTCAGTTTCAGGCGGGAAAGCACCTCGATGACCTCATAGATGTGTTGATTATCTGACACAAAGGGGCGTGTAAGGGACAACTCGTGGTTCCCAACAGCTTCCTTGGGATCATTCTGATCGAAGATATCCTGGTCAGAGATCAGCCCCAGGAACTGGTGGTGATTCACAATGGGCAGGTGCTTGATCCTGAATATTTCCATCCAGTTCAGTGCCTGTTCCCCGGTATCTGAAGTTTTCAGTGCCGGTACCACGTCCGATATAAGGTTTCTTGCCAGCATCAATGTAAAGATAATTTAATTATACGAAATCAAAAACTATACCAATTGAAGCGTGAAAGTGGGGAT
>CAZOXI010000612.1:0-2833 GCA_964583445.1 uncultured Bacteroidaceae bacterium
ACAATCACGAGATCTGGTTGTGTGTTGGTGATCATCTCATCAAAATCGGTAAAAAGTGGACAATCCACGCCAATATATTTCGCTGCATAATTCAGCCTTCCGGGATTAATATCGCTCAAGCCGACAAACTCGAGTATATCGGAATATTGCTCCACCAATCTCCTGCCCCAAAATCCTACTCCACGCACACCTGTTCCGACCATGACAACTTTTAATTTGCTTTTCTTCCCAAAATCAAAAGCCGATAAGTTGACTACACTGCCTGCAGCCAAAAGGCCAATAGATGCTAAAAATTTTCTCCTGCTGGTTTCCATGATATTTTTGTTGGTTGGTTACAAATTGAAATACAGAAATTTTTATCAATGAATGAAGGTAAAAATACGTTAAAAAAAACAAACTGAATTATTTATTTGGACGATTGTTTTATGGTTTATTGTTAATTCGATACTATACCTGAAGACCTGATTACCCTTTCCGGGAGTTGTGGTACAGGAAAATTCCGTAGTACCGGCTGATACAATTTCGTTGCACAGGATAATAAATTTTTGTGCTCCAGGATAATATAGTGTAAAGAGCAAGCATAATTCTTTTATCAACTTCTCCTGATATGGCCTATCTTGCAGATAAAACACAGCTTACTTAATTAATCTCCTGTTATGACTTTCGCTTCCAAAAATGCATCGATTCACCTCATGCTGGTACTTTGCCTGGTTGTCTTCAATTTCTCCTGTGTTAACAGGAAGAACCAACCAGTACAACCACCCAATATTCTTTTCATCTTCATTGATGATATGGGGTATGGTGACCTGGGGTGTTATGGGAACACTGAAGTGCACACGCCCCATATCGACCAACTTGCCGCCGAGGGAATCCGGCTGAACCAATTTTACGTGAATGCTCCCATCTGCTCTCCATCCCGGGTTGCAGTGACAACAGGACAGTATCCCTCAAGGTGGGGTATCACCACCTTTATCAGCGGACGCAGTCACAATAAAGCACGAGGCATCAGGGATTACCTGCATCTTTCCGCACCTTCAGTGGCCCGCGAACTGCAACAAATTGGCTATTATACAGCCCATATCGGGAAATGGCATATGGGCGGAGGCCGCGATGTTAATGATGTCCCCCTGGTTACTGAATACGGCTTCGACGAATCGGTCACCCAATTTGAAGGTCTGGGCGAACGTTACCTTGCTACTTATGAGACACTTAATTTGAAAGACAGCACGCGCAGCCTGGAGAAAAGATCCGCGGAACTGGGATTCGGACCTATTCACTGGGCCAAACGTGAAAATTTTACAAAGATCTTTGTTGACCGCACGATTGACGCGATTGAACAAGCACGCCGGGAAGATAAACCTTTTTATATCAATCTCTGGCCGGATGACATTCACACCCCCCTGGAACCGCCGGCGGAGCTGCGAGGTGATCTCTCCACCAAAGCACGCTTCCTGGGTGTAATGGAGGAAATGGACCGCCAGTTCGGACGATTGTTCAATTATATCAGGGAGTATCCTTCGCTGCATGAAAATACACTGGTCATTTTTACCAGCGACAATGGTCCGGATGCTGAAGTAAATGCTGCGGGTCACCTCAAGGGAGTGAAAACCAATCTCTACGAAGGCGGATTCAGGGAACCTTTTATTGCATGGTGGCCTTCCGTGATTCCGCAGGAAAAAAACGGATCCGTCAACAAAAGATCCGTAGTAGCCGGATTCGACCTGCCGCTTATATTTCTGACTGCAGCAGGAGCAGACATCAATGATAGTATTGCTTACGACGGAGAGAACATGTTTGATGCCATCGCCGGTATTTCAGAACCCATACGGGAAAAGCCACTCTTTTGGATGCGACCGCCCGATCGTCCCGGTTATAACGGTGACAACGACCCCGACCTTGCGGTGAGAAATGGACCCTACAAGCTGCTGATGGATGCTGATGGCAGCAATCCGCAACTCTACAATATCCTTAATGATGAGACCGAATCGAATGAGCTGTCAGATCAATTGCCGGAAATCGCCAGTGAACTTGAATCAGCACTGTTAGATTGGTATCACCATTATCCCCACACCATCGACACCTCGAAGATCACTTACTGACCTTTTTTGCAGGTGTCTCACTGGAAAGCTTTGACAGAAAAGAAAGTGGAGGTTTCACTTCGCAACGCGGTCCAGAGGACCAGGTCTGTTCCCGAAATTGTTTTCCTGTATCCATAGCGGTACCTGTCGGATGGTAAAAGCACTCCGTCAACGGAAACCTGAATCTCGCCCCCTCTCCAGCCCTCAACGACAAAGCAGGGATTCACAAGGGGAGAACTGCTATCGGCCTCAATGCTGAATGTCAATTCGTCTGCACCTGGTTCATCCTGCTGAATAATATAGGCCCGTTCCTGTTTCGAAAACCCTTTATCAGTATACCCTTGCATGGCCAGAATCAACTCCGGGGGCCGGTTCCAGGAGCATGCAAGTGGAACCAGCGAATCAGCTGGCTGACTTGTCATACCAATCAGTGTCATCACCTCAAATGACCCGTCACTTCTTTTGTGAATCACTTCAGAATCTTCGACGGACTGTGCGAGTGATGAGTGCGAAGGCCGGTCAGGTCCGAAAGCCTTTCTGCCATCATTTGGCACCTGGGCCACGGGCCAGTGATTCCACCAGGGGAAATGGGCATATTCGGGACGGATCGTAGCCCGGTTGAAAGGCCTGATCCCGGGATTTGGCTCGTAAATAATATAGGGTTTGTATTCGGACCGAAGGTTAACCATTTGAATGTTGGCATTCGCTGGTTCATGGAAAGCAGACGGGCCGCCATTTTGCCAGGAATAGGTACG
>CAZOXI010000613.1:0-2829 GCA_964583445.1 uncultured Bacteroidaceae bacterium
CGAGTGACCTGTTATATATCTCGGGGTGTACTGTTTTTTTGATCATTGGCCGGGATCTTTTCCTGGACTCCCTGTAATCCGGTTTCTTTTTCCTGAAATCCCTGTGTGCCCGGTGAATTGCCCTGAGATCACCGGGTTTAAGTGTCAGGAGGAACTGGAGCGCTGATATTCCATCCAGCAACATCCTGATCCTGACTGTTGACCTCAGTTGATGCTCCGGCAGATTCTTATAGAGCAAAAAGAGATTGTTCCTGAAATTCAGGTACGTTTTGAGAGGATTGCTCTTCGGCAATGTACCACCACCCACGTGGTAAACATGCGAGGCGGGCACCACGGTTAAGCTGTACCCCCTGTTCTTCAGTCTCCAGCACAAATCCACCTCTTCCATGTGTGCAAAGAAGTGCACATCAAATCCCCCTGCTTCCAGGAATTTTTCAGAACGGATCAACATGCATGCCCCCGATGTCCAGAAGACTTCCACGGGTTGCATGGGCAGCCCGGAAGCCTGTTCTGTTGTATGAAAGATCCTTCCCCGGCAGAATGTATACCCGTATTTGTCAATATATCCGCCGGCTGCTCCTGCATATTCAAGCTTATTCCGGTGTTGATGATCCATGATTACAGGCGAACATGCTGCAACATCGTCGTGCTGATCCAGATGATTCACCAGTGGTTCAAGCCAGTTGGCTGTCACCTCGATATCTGAATTCAGTAACAGGTAATATTCAGCCTCCACATGACGGAGTGCCTCGTTATATCCCCCCGCAAAACCATGGTTGCGGTCCAGGCTGATCGTCCGCAGGTCCTTATAGTGTGTTGCCAGGAATTCCATTGAATCATCCGAGGAGTCATTGTCCGCTATAATAATCTCAGCAGAAGGATCCTGTGTGTTCGCTATAAGGACCGGAAGAAATTTCTCCAGGAATTTCTTTCCGTTCCAATTCAATATGACGATAGCAGTTTTTGTCACCTCTCTTACATTATTTCCCTGATAACATCTACAAATTCATTATGGTTCAATCCGTTGCTGCAGATAATCTCCCGGCCGAACAGGTATTGGTCACCTCCCGAGAAATCTGCACACTTTCCTCCAGCCTCTTCAAGGATAATGATACCTGCAGCAACATCCCAGGCATGCAGTCCGTATTCGTAGAACCCGTCGTACCTGCCACAGGCCACCCATGCGATATCCGTTGCTGCAGAACCCAGTCGCCGTAATCCCCTGGTGTTCTTCAGGAACCAGTATATGGTATGCATAAACCGTTCCATTCTGTCATAATCTGTATAGGGAAACCCTGTTGCCACCAGTGAGCTGTTCAGGGTCTCATTCCGGCTTACCCTGATGGGTTGGCCATTTAGAAAAGCACCGCCATTCTTCCATCCGTAGAAACATTCATTCAGTCCCAACTCAAGGATGACGCCCAGGATGGGGATGTCATTATCAGCCAGGGCTACACTAACGGAATAAGGAAACGCACCATGGATGTAATTTGTTGTTCCATCCAGGGGATCGATGATCCAGTTATATTGCGCACCTTTTTTATCATTGGTACCCTCCTCAGCGATAAAGCCGGCTTCAGGCAGGATCCTGCCCAGCTTGCTGACCAGCATTTGCTCAGCAGTCTTATCTACTTCGGTCACAAAATTGTGTTTGCCCTTCTCCTCGATCGCAGGACTTGCATTGTTTTGCTGCTCCCCGCGGATATAGGATCCGGCATCTTCAACCGCTTCAATGACCTGTTTACAGATCTTTTCTAATTCCATAGATTATACCAATAATACCTTTCAATATTGTTTTTACGGTGCAAAGAAACTGAATTTTCAACGATTTCTTGAATGAAGTAATACAATGTCGGGAAGTAAGGGATAAGAGGTAATGTTTTGGGGTGAATTACGGTCTTTGGGGGCGAACGGGACGGGTGCGTGATTGAATGTGCTTGTTGTGCCTGCGCATCTGTTCCGGGTCTCTGCAGCCCATCGAGCAGATTGCAACCTGGATAATAATGTTCAAGGTCCTGGCACCGGTTACCTTGTTATTGACAGGCATCTCAATCCAGGAAAGTCAGCAGGTCTGCAACAACAAATGTACTGCCCCCAATGAAAATGGTATCTTGTGTTGATGCTGCATGTAAAGCATTTTGATACGCTGCTTTTACTGAATTGTGTTTCGTGCTTTTGAGCCCATGTTGAACGGCTGTTGCAAGCAATTTTTCAGCTGGCATAGCACGTGGAATAGAGGGCTGGGTCATGTAATATATTGCATCCTGAAGGAGATATGGAATAATCTCCTCAATGGGCTTATCTCCAACCATTCCCCAGACAATATGCAGCTTCCTGGAGGGTGTCTGTTGCAGCTGTTCCATCACAGCTTTCACCCCGGAAGCGTTATGGGCAGTATCGCAGATGATGCGCGGATTAGCACCCAGGATCTCCCATCGTCCCCTGAGAAACGTGTTTTCCCTGGTATGTTGGAGTCCGTTTTGTGTCGCGGTTACAGGAATTTTCCAGCCTCTTGCTCTCAGCACCTCGAGGGAAGTCAGGACCAGGCTCAGGTTTTCATGCTGATACCGGCCAAGCAGGTCTGTCTTGTAGGACTCACTCTCCATGTTGGCCAGGTTACGGAAATGAAAGATGGAATGTTGTTCGCCATCAAAGGTCTGAAATGTAAATGTGCGGTCATTTGTTACATAACGGATCGGACTATTGCTTTTGGTGGCTGCTTCATTGAATACATGATTGACCGTTTCGCTGTTATTCCCGGCAATAACCGGGATTTTTTCCTTGATAATTCCGGCTTTCTCAGCTGCAATGAGCGCTTCCGTGTCACCC
>CAZOXI010000614.1:0-2826 GCA_964583445.1 uncultured Bacteroidaceae bacterium
GAATCGCCTGTTTGTTCCCCACGAATACTCCATATCAGACTACTTTAACAATATTATCCAACATTACGTACCAGATATATCCCTCGACGTTTTCATGTCCTATTTCCCTGAGCAGCCTGACATAGCGGTGCACCTGCCGGTCATATTTTGCCAGTTCCATGTTTCCGAACTTATAATCAATAACGTACACCCGGTTGCCGGTAAGGATCACGCGATCCGGCCTGTAGGTCTCACCCTCTGAAATGATATCGCGCTCATTAAAGATCTTTGCCCCCGGAACAAACCACGCCCGGACGCCCGGGGATTGCAATTTTTCAACTACGAGTCTGCGCAGTTTCTCCGCATCTTTATCGGTCAGCAATCCTTCCCGGGTGTAAAATTTCACTGCATCATCCACATCATCGACAGTCCTGATGCGACCAAAAAGCTCGTGCATCAGGTTCCCGAAATCCAGGTGATCACCCCCTTCTGCTCCCCGGCTCAAAAAATAATCACTGCTCTTCATGCGCAACCTGATACTGTCACTCCTGAATTTTACCGGGTATCCTGCGATCACCCATGGATCAGGATGCGGAGTAGTGACCTCCTCCCTTTTCGCCAGTTCTCCTATCTCAAATCCTTTCCCGGAGGTCGTTTTCTGAAGATCCATCAGCAAGGGATGATCTGGTTCCGGTGCACTTCCAGCTGCCTCCATCACGAGTTCGCCGGCCCTGCGTATTTTACCTCCCTCAGGCCGCCCCGGGAGACCAATGATCATCGCTTCCTCTGCCCTGGTAAATGCAACATATAGCAAGTTCAGGTTATCTACATATCCCATGATCAATTCCTCGAGATATGCTTCTGCAAAGAGGGTTTCGCCAAGGTCCTTCTTGAATCTCAGCGGTGCCACAGGCAGCTGTTCAAAAGGAGTACCGCCAGTATCACACCAAAGGATCCTTGCATTGAAACCTGAACCTGAACCGGTCAGTTCCCAGTAACAGAAGGGAATGAGCACTGCTTTAAATTGCAATCCTTTGGCCTTGTGTATGGTGATAATGCGAATAGCGTCCTGGTCTTCCGATACAGTAATAGATTTTTTTGAACCATACTCAGACCAGTACTGGATGAAATCATGCAGACTGCCAGGTTCATCCTGCTGCAATTCAAGGATGATTTCCTGGAAGGCTTGTATATAAGGTAAATCCGCCATACGTGCATCCAGTCTGAAATGACTGATCAGGAATTCGACCAGCTCAAACAACGGGAGCCTGTTCATTTCAGGTATTTTCCGGATGAAAGTCTCGCCCAACTCTTCCTGCACACTGAACCCCGGTGCCAGGGCATCAGCAGCATCTTCTTCCCCGGCAGTGACCAGCATGTGGTAATAGCGGAGCGTCAGATTATTCAGATCATCCTGATCGTTATGAAGATATTTCAACAGACAAATAATAAATTTCACTGCGATATTCGCGTGAAGAAAAAGTGATTCATTGGAGATAAAATTGAAATTGTACCCTGGCCCGTAATCTTCCCGATCTGTTTCCATCAACACACGTGCGACTTCAGCTCCCTCATCATTCGTCCGCACCAGGACAGCGATATCACCTGCACCATACCCTGCTTCTTCCAGCTCTATGATCCATTCTGGTATCCTTTGAAGTGCATGATCTCGCTGTTTCGGTCCTTTTGTGTCCAGGATTTCTGCCCGGATATATCCCCCCGAATTACGCGCACGCTCCGGGATTTCCTGTTCAACCTGCTGATATGCATTTTCCAGCAAATTTTCCCACCGTTCCCGGAATGCATCGCCTGCCTGTGCTTCGTTGATTGCCGAATGGATCATCTCCCTGATCATTTCAGGAGCCCTTTTAAAAAGTGTATTATTAAAGCGGATGATGCGCTCCCTGCTGCGCCAGTTTTTTGAAAGCTGCTCAAAATGAACCGCATGTCCAGGGAAAGACTGCTCCACGGATTCGGCAAGGATCTTCCAGTCAGAATTTCGCCATCGGTAGATGGACTGCTTGATATCGCCCACGACGATATTCTCATTTCCGGTAGCAAGTGTGTGCTCAAATAGCGGTTTGAAATTCTCCCATTGGAACACGGAAGTATCCTGAAACTCATCAAGCATGATGTGGTCAATATAGCTCCCCGTTTTCTCGTAGATAAACGGCGTCGGATTATTCCCAATGAGTCCTTTCAGAAAACGGGCCGCATCGGAAAGCAGGAACTGGTTCTTCTCATCAGTAATGTCGCGAATGCGCTCAGAAATATCATTGAGAATCCCCAGGGCAAAAATATACTGTCGCACCTCCATCGCTGACTGATGCAGCACAGTGTGCGCGTGGATCCTGCCGAGGCTTTTCATCAGCACCTTTTCAGCGAATTGTTTCTTCCCTGCATCTGTTTCATTTTTTGAAGTCCATTTGGAAAGATCAACGATAGCTTCCTTCAAAGGAGGAGTAAGCCTGCGCTTCTGATCAACGGCGATTTTTGCAAAAAAACCTGCGGGACCCGTGTCTTTTCTCAGGAACTGATCGGAGCTGTATCCAGCATCCTCCATCTGGCGGATGGTCGTTTCAGCCAGTTCCTTCACCTGGTTCTCCACCTGTTTTTCAAGAGCGGCCAGCTGCTGGATGAATGTATCCAGATGTTCCCTGCTGACAGATCTGTCCTTTTCAATCATCACCTCCTGGTACTCCTCATTGAACAACTCCTGGCCAAGTGTAACGATCTCATTTTTAAAATTCCAGCCGCGTGATTCCCTGATGCGTGTATCAACCAGTTTCAGCATCCAGTCCAATAGTTCCTTGTCCTCACCCAGGTCAAGGAACATCCTGTCAATCG
>CAZOXI010000615.1:0-2823 GCA_964583445.1 uncultured Bacteroidaceae bacterium
CTGCGGATCAGCATGTTCATCAATTACAAAATAGGTAAACATGTTGTTGTTGAAAAAACTTGGATTTCGACTGCTTTCCCTGGTACAATAGGAGATAATGAAATCATAGAAAAAATGGGAATGTTTCGGGGCAGCCTTTACAATGCCGGTGACCGTATATATATTTTCATCGTCGTCGACGTAAATAGATTTCCCCATGGGATTTTGCCCCTTGAAATAACGTGCTGCTTTTTCTTCCGTAAGGAGAATCGAATGCGGCTCTTTGAGACAGGTTTCCGGATCCCCTTCCACCAGCTCAATGGAAAACACATCAAAAAAGGTGGAATCGGCATATAAAATATGATCCTCGAGTTGTTTCTCTGCCGGATCCGTCCACACAAGATCATTTCCACTGGCATCGAACCTGCAAAACTTGATGATCTCGGGCACATCCTCGTAGAAGGTCGGACCAAATGCGGGACTGTTCCAGGCTCCCCTGAGCTCTTCACCACCAATCCTTCCCTCCAGGTACAGCCGGTACATCTGCTTCCCCTGGGCATGAAACCGGTCGTAACTGACTTCGTTGATAATATACAGGATAATAAAGATGGAACTTGCCAGTCCAATGGCGAGTCCCGAAATATTAATCAGGTTAAATGCTTTATTCCTCCGGAGATTACGGATGGCGACTTTGATAAAACTTCTAAACATAGCTGGTGTTGGATTAATTTACTGTGTTTTGTTTTTACACAGATTATGCCACAGGTTTTATCTGTTTGACTTTCTGCCGCTTAAAAAGTTACAGGAAAATTTGGATTAGTACGAAAAAGTGCAGTCAGTGTCCGAAATCGGACACTTCATGCGGTTGCATGCACCTGGAATCTACATCAATCAGACAAGCAATGCTGGCAGGGATGTATTGTTTAGAATCCCTGGAAAGGTGCAGATCGGGGCAACGAGAAGCGTGACGAAAGCCCACGAGAAAGATCAGGACACCATACGCTTGTCCTCCGGAACAAGTCGACTTCAGTTAGGTTGCACAAAACTGATCAGAAAGGTCCTCCTGCTGTAACAGTATCTGCCTTCAGTGCAGCACCAGGCATCTCTCCGCGAATCCCGTGCTGGTCCGTCTGTATGTAGGAATCGGCCTTCCTGAGGTACCAGTCGCCGGTTAGCTTTTCCGGTTCAGTATCTGCGGTTGCTGACTGCCACTCATCCAGTAGTCGGCGCATGTGTACCAGGATATCCTGCATTGCCGGTTCACCGGCAAGATTTACCAGCTGATCCGGATCTTCGGACACCAGGTATAGTTCTTCCCTGGGTCGCGGGACAAGCAGTACGTCCATCATGGCTGTATCAACACTGCCGGTTGAATCAAGCAAATGAACAATATCCTTCATTGAAGGTGAGATTACTGCATCAGCAGGTCCCTGGTTGGCAAGTTGCGACCGGCCATTGTAGATATACATAAAATCCTCTGTCCTGACCATTCGTTCATAGGCCTCATAATCGTGCCAGTTGTGCTCTGCAAAAAGCACATTCCTGAAGGTATCCTGCGCCTCTTCGTCCCTGATCAGGTGATTGAAGCTCCTGCCCTGGAAATAAGGGTCGGGCTCCCGTCCGGCCAGGTCAGTAAGTGTTGGTGCCAGGTCGATGATGCTTACCAGGGCATCCACCTCCGAACCATGCCGGGCAATACCCTGCGGCCACCAGAAGATAAACGGGGTCTTCATCCCGGCATCGTTTACACGGGTTTTCGCACGAGGAAAAGGTCTCCCGTTATCCGAGCAGACAATGATCACGGTATTCGGTGCCTCACCCTGTCGGATGATCTCCCGGTGGACCTCGCCTACATACCAATCGAATCTTGCGATTTCGTTGTAATAGGAAGCCAGGTCCTGTCGTGTTCCAGGCAAATCCGCCAGCCCCGCGGGGACAGTAAGCAGTGCCGGACCATGTTGATTTGCAAGGGTATCTGCCGACCAGTCACGATGCGCATCTGTCGACGCGAGCCAGAGAAAGAAAGGACGGTCTTTGGGACGCTCCCTGAGCATGTTCAGCCAGTGTTGTTCACCGCCGGGCCCGATATCGGTGATGGCCAGTGTATCGAAACCCCGTTTGGCAGCTTCCCCCATGTGCCATTTTCCCGATGCAGCAGTGTAATAACCAGCCTTTTGCAGCTCCCCGGGAAAGATGGGCAGGTGACCCGGCAGCGGGGTATGCAATTCGGCTGCCCCGGTATTGTGGGGATACCTTCCTGAAATAATGCTCGTCCGGCTGGGACTGCAACTGCTGGCAGTAAGATATACGTTATTGAATTTCAGACCCTCGCGCGCCAGGCGGTCGATATAGGGCGTCCTGACCTGCTCGTTTCCGTAACAGCCAAGATCGTTCCAGCTTACATCGTCTGCTATGATGAATACAATATTGGGCGGACCCTTGGGCTCGTTTTTGCATGAAGTGAACAGAAAAGTCAGAAGAAAAGGAAGGAAAAACAAACGGTATGTCATAAGTAAAATTTTTAACCATTAACATCTGCAGGAAAATATTCTGCGGGAATATACACATTTATCTACGACCATCTATCAGGGTCTTTCATGCATTCTTCAACGATACCCTGCTCCTCTGGCTAATGAATCATTCAGCCCATTGCTGTCCATTTGTCGCTATACAGTGTTCCGATCCACAAATTACAAAGATCTCTTTGCCGGTCACCCGATCCACAAATTACAAAGATCTCCATGCCTGTCACCCGATCCACTGGGCTAAAAGTATCCGTGTCCTCAAGTCTCCCACTCTCCCCCTCTCCCCCTCTCCCACTCTCCCACTCTCCCACTCTCCCAC
>CAZOXI010000616.1:0-2821 GCA_964583445.1 uncultured Bacteroidaceae bacterium
CAGGCTTTCGGGTAATAGTCCGATCATCGTGCCGGTGAAGTACTGGGGGGTACTTATTTTGCTCAGGGGAAAGCTAAAGTTGATGATGTTGGTGGGAATGATATATACACTTCTGGTAGCTGCCACGGTCCACAGACCATGCTTTTTGATCCGCCGGTTGATCTTCCTGACCATTTTCTTGTCCCCATATCTTCTTTTGAAGGATTCCAGGAAGACGTGCTTCAGCATCCAGAAGGTAGTCATCACTGCCGCAAGGTTAATGACCCATGCCAGTCCGAGAGCCGGAAACAGCGGCAGGAAAAATCCCAGGGCCACGCTCAGGTAAAACACCGGCAGACCGGTCAGGGTGCTGAATATCGTGAGTGCTGCGATCACCAATACAATGGCGGCATATTTTCTTTCTGCATTTTTGAAGAGCTCCAGGATGAATTGCTGGGGGTCGATCTCGGTGGAGATATAGAAAAATCCACTCAATACCAGGATGATGAAAAATACGATGGTGATACGCAGGGTTCTCATATGGAACGGTACATTTTGTTCTGGCTGTATACGCTTCCGGCTATTTCTGTATGCATTTTTGGGCTCCGGTATTTCAGTCTCCGGCTTGGGAAGCTTCACATTTGGTCCCTGCGCTTCAGTCTCCGGCTTGGGATGCTTCACATCTGGTCCATGCGCTTCAGTCTCCGGCTTGGGATGCTTCACATTTGGTCCCCGGCATTTCAGTCTCCGGCTTGGGAAGCTTCACATTTGGCCCCTGCACTTCAGTCTCCGGCTTGGGGCACATCATTTTCAGCCCTCTAAAAATCCCCGGTTCCCCTGAACAGGTAAATCCAACCAGTATAGAGATTCAGGGAGCTCCCTTCTTCATCATCGCCGTTGCCCGGTTGTGTTGTCCCGCTGCCCTGTTCCCTGTTGTTCCTGATCTGTTGAAGGTAATTGGGATCCTTGTACTCGACATTGTCATACCCCACACCTTCTACCACGTAATAATATTGTCCTTCCGGTGCTTCCCGGTTTGAATTCAGGATAGTGCCACGCCAGCCTTCCCACTCGTATATATTGTCGATCTGTTGCCTGTATACTACACGTCCGAACCTGTCTGCAATAGTTATTTTGCACTCCTTCATGGACTGGTGCTTGAAGAGGAAAACATCATTATTGCCATCATTATTGGGAGAAAAAACGTTCGGTATCAGAAGCTGTGAGGCAACCACTTCAATCCCTTCCTCCATTATGAATGTATCGATGCAGCCCGCATCACTGATGGATACCAGGTACGGGTAATAGATCTCATCTGCTGTTTCGTAGGTAAAGTTAGGCTCGTAGGTGTAATCAGAAGTCTCTTCAAACTCCTTGGTGGAGAGTCCCGTTATCTCATTGGTTGTATCCAGGAACACCCAGGTGTATTCATATCCATTGAGCGATTCATTGGTAAATCTCACCTCCAGCGGCGCATCCAGGCTTCCTTTGTCTTTGCTCCATTCAGTATTCAGATCGGCACTCCATTCATTGGTTTGCTTGTCATAAAAAGTCAGGCTGTATTCCGCCCTGGTATGCTTGGTGTCATACAGCACCGAATCCACTTCCGTCATTCCCAGGCTGTCAGTTGCTGATAATATATAGTACGTATCCTTGTATGGTGGTTCATTGGAAAAATTGGCACCCATGGCATCTTTGTTGGTCCGGTTATAGATCGTGAGGTCCGGGTTGTCGCTGGACCACTCGATATCAAAATCGTTTTGAAAATAGACCTGTGCATGTGATACCGGGTCGTAATAATAGAACGTATCCAGTTCCACACCCCCTGCGATGATCACATAATTTCCGTCGGAACATCCGGACCGGAACGATTCAAGCTTGCCGTCCTCGTCTTTTTCAGTATACACTACAAAGTTGTCGAGCATCACCCACGCCAGGAAGGAGGTATCGACGTCTGCTCCGTTGGAGATCTGTACCCTGAAACCGCCTTCGTCCAATCCGCTGATGGTGGAGGTTTCCGCTCCAGGATCGCTCTGCACGGGGATATTGAAGCCATCGGTATCCGGATCGTATTGGGTCCAGACAAAGTCATAGGGACCCGCTTCAGGAAGGGATGCGGTCAGTGATCCCGGCTGGTAGGATTCATGTTTCTGGTAGAATACGAACAATGAATCGGTCCCTTCCGCCACAGGGTAGGTGAGTTGCCGTGTTGCATCTGCCTCTGGCGCTGTGATCTGTCCGTATACATTTCCCCCGTTTCCCCCGGTCGCCATGACAAGGGTAAGTACGAGAACCATCGCAGCGGGAAGAGCGATGGGGGAAGGTCGCAATCGATATGTTTTTTCTTTCAGCAAGTGAATTCCGGTTAACCTATAAACGTAAAAACAACAGAATATTATGTCATGACTGTAATAAAACAACCAGGCTTTCTAATGTCAGCTGGCCAACCGTTTATCGCAAAGGTTTTATACTGCTATCTGCAATGCGCTTGCCGGTTGCTGAATAGTTACGGCTGACCGCACAAAAATGCAATTTTTCGCTGAAAGGAACAATTTTCTTTCGGAGAGAGACTATTTCAAAAAAAATCGTTAATAAAAAACAACGAAATCATATCGACATCCTGTTCCCAAGTGCTATCTTAGCTCGCCCAAAAATGGAGGTGTATTGAAAGCGTATTTGAAAGAATTGAACAAGCCTCAGCGCGAAGCGGTAGAGCAATTTAAAGGACCTTCCCTGGTCATTGCCGGGGCAGGATCGGGAAAGACACGTGTGCTTACTTACAGGGTGCCGATTCCAGTCTGACAAACGGTCAACCCTATTATTACCGAATCACAGCTGTGGA
>CAZOXI010000617.1:0-2819 GCA_964583445.1 uncultured Bacteroidaceae bacterium
ATTAAACAAGCTATCTTTTATCTTTTTTTGCACAAATCGCTCGATCTAGGTTAGAGATATTTCGATGCCGCATCGAATAATCGCGCAATGTCTGGTTTAATGCAATAGTGGCCTCGCTCTCTGATAATTGCAAAACAGCCTGAATAAGGCTTATCGAGCGCCTATCGGAAGTATATAAAAATCGGGCAATTACTCTGCTGGCATCAGGTCTGAAGGGTGTATCTTTCCTTGTTACAGTTACCTGCATTTTTCATTTGAATTATTTCTATAAAGTTAGGCCGATAAGCATAACTTCTATGTTTTTCTTTATATAATTTACACCAAAGAGCTCATTTGTTTCAATTAATAATTTTTGCCGGAGATAATGCAGATAATAAATCAAAATATATACCTTACATCACCTAGCCTGGATTTTGAACAATCCATTTCATAGTTACATCCAGATTCAAATAAAAAACTCCCCATCAAATCTAATAAGGAGTCCTTCTTAGTAGCGGGGACAGTGTTGCTCGTCGTTACCTCCTCGCGTGTCCTAATGGAGGGGCTGATTCTTCGAATATTTCATAATAACTCAAATAATTTGTAAGCCCATTTTTTAGACCTATTTTCAAATAAATTGTATATTATTCAATTAACTTTAAAAATAAACACACTGTTTTAAACCATTTAAAATTGAGAAATGAATAAAAAAAAATATCTGATAGTTTTTACAATGACTTTCATCTTGCAAGGCGGATTCTGTCAAAATCATGACCATGTTAAAGAACCTAAGGAAATAATAGGCATAAATGGCGTTTTTCCAAATCTTACTATTCTTGGAACTTCAGATAAAAACAGAAGTGAAAGTGGTATCGGAGCATTGATACCATGGGCCGATAAGTTATGGATGGTGGGATATGTTGCGCATATCAGGGGATCCCGTTTAGGACTCTATGAAATCAGCGAGGATATGACAATGAAAAAACACCCGCAAAGTGTTACAGGAACTTTTGCCAACAGAATGATTCACAATCCCTCAGAACAAGCTATCATTGGTCCTCATTTCATAGATAAAAACGGGAATGTCAGAACGTGTAAGGAACTATCAAAACATCGTCTGGCTGCAACGATGGAGCATCTGACAGATCCTGAAAATAAAGTTTATTTTCTCACCATGGAAGGTTTGTTTTTTGAATGTGATGTTCAGAGCCTGGAATCGAAACAATTATTTGATCTGTATGATGAGCTGGAAATACCGGAAACCGGGTATGTACATTTTAAGGATGGACACACTGGAAATGGAAGGGTCGTTGTCGCAAACAATTCATATGATGAACGTGACTATACCGGAGAATCGTTTGCCGGAAGACTTGCTGAATGGGATGGAAATAGTGATAACTGGACTATCCTTGAAAAGACAGCCTTTATAGGGGTTGGTGGAAAAAACAGCGGAAACTTCAAAGGAAAATCAATCTACGGAAATCCAATCTTTGCAACAGGCTGGGACAAAAAATCTGTAATCCTGAAGTGCTACAATGACAGATCAAATGAGTGGAAAAGGTACAGACTGCCGAAGGGAAGTCATTCATTTGATCATGCCTGGAATACCGAATGGATGAGAATCCGTGAAGTGCAAACCGAGCGTTTTATTATGGATGTCTTTGGCATATTCTATGAAATACCCATGATGACATACAACGGGAATGTATGGGGTATCAAACCTATCTCCTATCACCTGAGAATTATCCCCGATTTTGTTTTCTGGAGAGGACTGTTTGTAATGGCAGGTGATCAGACTGACCACGGGGTGGGGCAACCTCAATCCGGATTGCTGTTTCAGAATATTGATGATTTATGGAATTATGGCAAACCCACAGGATGGGGAGCTGTCTGGCAGGATGAAGCGGTCCATGCAAATGCCGTATCCGATCCTTTTCTCATGACCGGATTTGATAAAAAGATGGTTCATTTGATGAATAAAGGAGCTCAAGCAGTTGAATTTATTATTGAAGTGGATGTATTGGGGAATGAGGAGTGGCATACCTACAAATCCATAACAGTTGAACCAAATGGTTACACACACCATGAATTCCCCGATGGATATTCTGCGCATTGGGTCAGGGTAAAAGCAAGGGAAGCATCTACTGTTACTGTTCAATTTGTATACAATTAAGGCAGCTTAATACAACAATAAAGAACCAATCAAACAGATGATTCAATGAAGAAAAAATCATCTTCAATTTTTAATAGATATGAAAACGTTTTTGGTAATTAATCTTTTGGCAATTTTTTTCATAGTGGATACCGTAGCATCTGACCAAATTTCAAACCCCCGCATTATTGTAATGACTGACGGCGAAATTGACGATCACAGTTCTATGATTCGCTTTTTACTTTACACCAGTAATTTTGATGTAGAAGCAATTATTGAAACCAACTCAATCTTTCAAAGAAAAGGTCACAGCAAAGAAGATTGGTACGAAAAGCAGCTCAATGCTTACGAGGAAATTTTTCCAAATTTGGTAAAGCATAACCAGGATTATCCAACACCACAAAGGCTTCGGGAAATTAGTTTTGCAGGCGATGAAGATGAAGCACATCTGAAAGATTTGTGGTGGAAAAACCTATTTGTAAAGATGATACCCGGGGCCCCTGTTACTCACCAACCAGACCATTGGGAAGACACCCCGGGGTCTGATAAAATAGTAGAAGTATTACTCAAGGATGATCCGAGGCCAGTCTATATGCAAGCATGGGGTGGAGCCAATACAGCTGCACGTGCTTTTTATAACCTAAATTGAGCGATTCATAAATTCACTGTCCCTTTTCATTTCACTTGG
>CAZOXI010000618.1:0-2817 GCA_964583445.1 uncultured Bacteroidaceae bacterium
CCGGCAGGCGTAACCGATGTGAAAGCTGCGATCAAATGGATCAAAAGGAATGCAGGCACCTATGGACTTGATACAAATCGTATCGCTATTCTTGGCACCTCCGCGGGTGCGACAATTGCTACCCTTGTAGGCAATACGCCAGGACATCCTGTTTTTTCAGCAGCGGAGGAGGAGTCATTCCATGTCTCCGATCGCGTAAAGGCGATCATCAACATCGACGGAATTCTTGATTTTACAGACCCGGCTGAAAGTGGCAAGGACAAGGATCCGGCAAAACCATCGGCAGCAACCAGGTGGTTTGGATCCACTTTTAAAGAAAGTCCGGATCTATGGATAGAAGCCTCACCACTTACTTATGCCGGCGAGCATTCTCCATCTACATTGTTTATCAACGGTTCCATACCCAGGTTTCATGCCGGCAGGGATCAATACATCAGTATCCTGGAGGAATCGGGGATCAGAACGTCTGTGTTTACACTCCCCGGCTCACCGCATTCCTTCTGGTTGTTCCAACCCTGGTTTGAGGTTACAGTTGAACAGATTTTGAAATTTACAAAGACAGTCTTATGAGGGGAATACCGAACCAGATACATACAGTAATTTCGGTGGTACATCACTGTTTGGGAAAATTAACCCGCTTTTTGATACAGATTCAACCAACTGAGAAATCTATCCCTTCATTTGAGAAAGGAAAATAATCGGATCAGATGTATATCACCTAATTTTACATAAAACAAATCCATACCAGGAATAAACAAATCTAATATTAAAATTAAAACTACTGCTTATGAGAAAATTTACGTTACAAGGACTCGTTGTTGCATTATCACTGCTGCTCTCAGCACAGGTCAATGCACAGGATGTGATTGATTTAACAGCTGTTGATAATCCGGATATCCTGGCAGACACCCTGCCGGACCTGACCGATGGATCAATCGTATTGTTGCAACCAGGCATAACATACAATGCAGGTTCTTATGCCTTTGATAAATCATTAACGCTTCAAAACAGCGAACCTTCAAACCTGAACCGTCCTAAAATTTATTGTGGTGACAATTTCAATTTTGTGGATGGTGCTACTATAGATTCTATTGTTTTCCGTAACATAGAATTCTACGGTGAATATAGTGCGAGATATGTCCTCAATGCTGATGTGTCTGCAACGGTCGGGAAATTAATGATGCAGGGATGTTACATGCATGATCTGAGGGGAGTTGCCAGAATTAAAGGTGGAACCGGTACGATTGACCACTATATCATTGATGATTGTATGATCACAATGATCAGGGATTACGGGTTGCTCACTGTGGATGTAACTGACTGGGCTGTCAATAACATAGTGCTCAGCATGTCAACCGTTACAAAAACCAGGGGATTTATCACCAGCAAGAACAATTCTGAAACAGTGACCATCGATGGATGTACCTTCAGTGAAACCCCGGCTGCCGGGCAGAGAATGTTCCGCTGGAGAGAATCCGGACAGGACAACGTTACCGGTGGAATCATGGTGAAAAACACATTGTGGGGAACCGGTTGGGATGAAGAGGCCTCAGGAAGCACTGCCTATGACGGATATGACGGTCTGGGCGCAACCACATGGACATTTGAAAATACGTATGTGACCAGCGACCTGGATATTGCCGATGGTGCTGATTCAATAGCTGGATTCAACTATGTTTACAGTGACCTTTCCACGGACCTGTGGATGAATCCCGCGGCCGGAAATCTGCACTTCGCTGATACCACCTTCGATGGCATTGGAAATGCGGGAGACCAGCGCTGGGCCATTTCCGCTGCCGATGGATCACTCGTATGGAACATGAGCGCGGCTGCCTATAAAGACCTTGGCACACTTGAAGCCACGCATAAAGTGGCGGGACTGACCATTCATGCACACAGTGGAAAAACGGTAACCATTGATGATAATGAGAAGTCTCTGGATGAAATGAGTTTCACCCAGCGTCTGAAATTTGGCGGAAGTGGTGATTTCGATGCCGATGGACAACCACTGGGCAGGGTACTTTCTGTTGACGTAAAAGGTAATACGGATATTACAGTGATGGCCATGTCGTCCAGTAGCGGAGAAGACAGGATCCTGAATATCGCTGCGGGCCACAAAGACAGTATTTTCGCTGAATTTCCGGCACTGGGTGCTTCACTCACAAAAGGTGAATATACCTACACGGGGGATGCCAAAAAACTGTATTTCTATTCACCCAGCAGCGGAGTGAATGTATATTACATCACAACCAAACACATTGCCAGCACCGATGCCACGCTGGCGGATATTCAGACCAGCGGTGGAACGCTTACTCCGGCATTTGATCCTGCAGTTACCACCTATGCGATCGAAGTGCCATTTGGAACTGCAAGTGTTGTCGTGAGTGCAACGTTGAACGACCCCGCTGCTTCGGTTGCAGGAGAAGGGACCATCAATGTTTCCTCCGGAAGCGGCACAGCAACGCTGGTTGTTACCGCAGAAGACGGGGTGACGACCACAACCTATACAGTGAATATTACAGTAGGGGAAGATCCGGGTGGATCGGATCCTGAAGTGGTTGATCTGACCGGAATTGACAATATTGATATTCTTGGAGATACGTTGCCGGACCTGGTCAGTGGATCCACGATTTTACTGGAGCCTGGAAAGGTATATAATACAGGAAGCTATGCTTTTGACAAGTCATTTACCATTCAAAGCAGCGATCCATCCAATCTCAATCTTCCAAAGATCAATTGCTCAGACAATTTCAATTTCGGAGAATTTGCCACGGTTGATTCCATTATCTTCAGGAACCTGGAGTTCTTTGGAGAATA
>CAZOXI010000619.1:0-2815 GCA_964583445.1 uncultured Bacteroidaceae bacterium
AAACAATTTACATCACTTTTCCTAATTTTGATTATAGATTTTTAAGTATTATTTAAAGTTATTGCAATGAACAGCAGCACATCAAACTGTGCCTGAGCAAAAGACTAATATTTTTTGAACATTTCTTTGTCATATCTTACAAACTTTTCTATCTTTGCAGACCGAATTTGAAAACACTGAAAATAAACAGATAATGTACGCAATCGTTGATATCGCCGGACAGCAGTTCAAAGTTGAGAAAGAACAAAAATTGTTCGTCCACAGGCTGGAAGGAGATGCAGGGTCGAAAGTATCTTTTGACAAGGTATTACTCATTGAAAATGATGGCAAGATCACTTTTGGGAACCCTGTGATCAAGGATGCTGCTGTTTCCGCCAAGGTGATAGAGCATGTCAAGGGTGACAAGGTGTTGGTTTTCAAGAAAAAGCGGAGAAAAGGGTTCAAAAAACTGAATGGGCACAGGCAATACATGACCCGTATCGAGATCACCGCGATCGATGAGAAAGCAGCGAAAACACCTGCAGCAAAGGCTGATGAGAAAAAAGAGACTGCAGCCAAACCCGCCGCAAAGAAGCCTGCTGCAAAAGCTTCAACAGCCAAGGCAGGTGCGGAAAAAACTGATACAGCAAAGAAAACTGAAAAGAAAACGCCTTCAGAAGAGAAGAAGACCACTGCGGGCAAATCTGCTGCAGCTAAAAAGCCTGCTGCAAGTAAAACGGCAACAAAATCTTCCGCAGAGAAAAAGCCTGCAACTGAGAAAAAATCAGCAACTGCAAAGAAGCCTGCAGCGAAAAAGCCCACGGCAAAAAAAGCATCTGAGGGAGATAAAGCCGCTGATAAAGAATAGGATTTGAAAATACTAAAAATATAAAGTTATGGCACATAAGAAAGGGGCCGGTAGTTCAAGAAACGGACGCGAATCAGAAAGCAAAAGACTGGGTGTAAAAATTTACGGCGGACAGGAAGTGATCGCCGGTAATATCATTGTGCGCCAGCGTGGGACAGTTCACAATCCCGGAATAAACGTCGGCATGGGAAAAGACCATACCCTGTTTGCACTGGTCGATGGAAAAGTAAAATTTCAGAAGAAAAAAGGCAACAAATCCTTCGTTTCTGTTGAACCGCTGGAAAACTAGGAACAATTAGAGGTAAAGTTTTCAAATAATCGCCTGTAATCAGCTACCTTTATAGCAGATTACAGGTTTTTTATTTTTTATTCTATGCTGACAATACCCTACATCAGGGAGCACCGCGATGAGGTGATCCGTTTACTGAAAATTAAAAACTTTGATGCCTCCGATATAATTGATCAGCTGATTGAAGCTGACAATTCCCGCCGCGATCTGCAGGTAAAGACCAATGACCTGCAGGCCGAGATGAACAGGATCAGCAAGGAGATCGGCAGGTTATTCAAAAATGGTGAACATGAGAAAGCCAACCAGGCAAAAACACGGACTTCGGAGATCAAGTCTTCCATTAAAGCACTGAGCAATGAGATGCAGGAAGCATCGGACCGGATGAATGTACTGCTGGTCCAGGTACCCAACGTTCCGAATGAACTGGTCCCCCCGGGCAAATCCGAAGCAGACAATGAAACGGTCAGGGAAGGCGGTAACAAGCCAGATCTGGACGAAAAAGCGCTGCCGCACTGGGAACTCGCAAAAAAATATGATATTATCGACTTCGACCTGGGTGTGAAACTCACCGGGGCAGGATTCCCCGTATATAAAGGTGCCGGTGCCCGGTTACAGCGTGCGCTCATAACGTGGTTCCTGGAACAAAATATTGCTGCCGGATATACCGAGCTACTCCCGCCCCTGGTGGTGAATGCTGACTCCGGATTCGGAACCGGGCAGCTTCCGGATAAGGAAGGACAAATGTACCATATACAATCAGACGATTTCTACCTGATCCCCACTGCCGAAGTGCCCGTGACCAATATTTACAGGGATGTAATCCTGGAAGCATCCATGCTTCCCATTAAAAACACTGCATACACACCATGCTTCAGAAGAGAGGCTGGGTCGTATGGCAAGGATGTACGCGGACTCAACCGTGTGCACCAGTTCGACAAGGTGGAGATTGTGCAGATACAATCCGCTGAAAACAGCTATGCTGCACTGGATGAGATGGTGGAACATGTCGAATCCCTGATCCGCAAACTTGAGCTCCCCTACAGGATCCTGAGGCTTTGTGGTGGCGACCTCAGCTTCACTTCTGCACTTACTTACGATTTTGAAGTATATGCAGCAGCGCAGGACAAATGGCTGGAAGTCAGCTCCGTATCAAACTTCGAATCTTACCAGGCCAACAGGTTGAAGCTCAGACACAAAAAAGAAGGGGAGAAAAAACCGGTGCTGGCGCATACCCTCAACGGAAGTGCACTTGCCCTTCCCCGGATTGTGGCAGCACTGCTGGAGAACAACCAGGTTGAAGCAGGCATCCGGGTTCCGGAAGTACTGCAACCCCTGGTGGGTACAGAACTGATCAAATAACCCGGATCATCGTGACGGACCAGCAAAAAAATCAGCAGAAAGCATTCCTGTTTGCGATTGCAGCTGTACTTTTCTGGTCCACTGTGCCTACTGCATTTAAACTCGGGTTACGTTACCAGGATAATTACCAGATGGTCACAGGTGCGGCCATCGTTTCCACAATTGTCCTGGGATTCACCCTCCTGGTCCAGGGAAAATTCACATTATTGAAATCGTTGAAGGCCAAAGACCTGGGAAGATCCGCTTTGCTTGGATTTCTGAATCCCGCTTTCTATTACCTTGTGCTGTTCAAAGCCTATGACTTATTGCCAGGCCAGGTA
>CAZOXI010000620.1:0-2812 GCA_964583445.1 uncultured Bacteroidaceae bacterium
AGTTTAAGGTTAAGTAGTAGTTTGTAGTAGTAGTTAGTTAGGAAGTAGTTGTTTAAAAGAGTCCGGCCTGGTGGCCGGACTCTTTTTCTTTGGGGGGATAAGGTTGACAGGGGGGACTTTAGTTGCTGTCAAACGATAGTATACTATAAAAGATGGCAATTATTGAATAATTTACCTGGTCATTCTTAGTTTATATTTGTCCTTGAAGCCTTTACTAACGGGCATGAGTTTTTCTCCCAATATTAATTTTTTAACAAAAGGAAATCGCAATGATCACCTCTTCATATTTCAGATATTCTTTTTCTACCCTGCTGTTTGCCCTTATGATCTCCATATCAATGCCTGCGTATTCTTCCGGTTATATAGACCTTGCGGATGCACAAATTGTAACTCAACAAGGTGATGAAATGAGTCTCGCTGCCGGAAATTTCCTTTCGGAGCAGGTATATTTGCGCACAGGTATTCGTTTGCTGGTCCAGGCAGAAAAACCGGATGCCGGTGTTCCGGTGATTTTTCTTGGTCTGACACCTGGTTTGGTTGCCCCTCCGGGGATGGTTGTCCCGTCGAAAACGGAATCGTATGGCATCTGGACAGATCACTACAACGGATCAACCGCTGTTTTTCTCGCCGGCAGGGACCAGCGCGGTTTGCTATTTGCCGTAGGGAAACTGATCCAGGTATTGTGCCTGGCAAAGGACCATATCAGTTTACCATCTGCTATACGTATCACAGAGGCTCCGGCGGACCGGCTGCGTGCCCAACAGGTTATTACAAATACCCAGTCTGAGGATGGATTCATGGAATGGGACAATGCTGACCACCTGGCCCAACATGTAAACGACCTGGTTATTGCCGGTGCCAACGGATTTGAGCCCACGCGTCCGGAGTTGTTGGACGACCACCTTGAAGCACTTGGAATTGATTTGTTTGTGAAGCTTAAATGCCAGGAGATCATTGATCTTGATACACTTCCCGACGCAGGAGTAGTTTCATTTTTTAATGATTTCAGGGGGATCGACCACATTACCACCTATGGAGGAGATGCAAGTGGTTCGGTGCGCCCCGACCTGTTTTTTCCACATATGGAACGGGTGTTACCCCTGTTGCTAAAGGAACATCCCGGGGTGAAATGGTGGTACTCCAACCAGTGCCTGGAGGATCATGCCAAGGATTATGATGACTATATCTTCAGCTACTTCCAGGAACAACAACCATCCTGGCTCTACGGAATGGTATATGGACCCTGGACAAAAAGGGGAATCAGCAACATCAGGAGTGATTTGCCTTCACAATACGAGATCAGGCATTTCCCGGAAATCTGTCATCCCAGGTGGTGCCAGTATCCCATTCCGGACTGGGACCGGGTTTTTTCTATCGTGTGGCCCCGCAATCAGAGCATTTATGCCATGCCAACCATGATGCGCGATATTTACCTTGCCACCCGCGAAAATACGATGGGTGCCCTGCCCTATAACCACACGGGCGTGTACAACGACCTGAACAAATTTGTGTGGACCTATGCCGGTTGGGATCCGGAAGCTTCTGTAGAAGAAATCCTCCAGGCATATGCCAGGGTATTCTTTGCATATGACTTTAGGAAGAGCCCGCTGGACAACAGTCCGCGTAAGATCAGCACGGAAATACTTATCGACCAGGCAGTAGATTATGTTGTACAGGGACTGCTGCTGCTGGAGCAAAACTGGTCGGGGCCCCTGGCTGAAAACCGTTCAACGGAACAGGCGCTGGAACACTGGATCAGTATTGCAGATTGCATTGGAGGACCGGAAAAAAACTGGCGCGTGGAGATGTTCCTGGAAAAAGCCAGGATCGATGCCCAGGTCAAGCGTAAATACGACTTCGAAATGATGCTGGAACGGGAAGCATATGATATCATGAGAAAAGCTCCCCGGGGTGAGATTGCGGAGACCAGGGAAAAGGTTACCGCGGTACTGGAAAAGGTCGATACGGAATTTCAAAATAAAAAGGATTTTCTCACCGAACTGCGTAAGCTCGGACTGACGGATAAATTCGGGGACCGGGAAGAAATCGTTGACAATATCTATACCTCCTTCAACGACAGGTACTGGATCCTTGACATGCTGGAAGACGCAAAAACAAAAGAGGATCTCTCCGGAATACTTAACTATGAAGATCCGGGTCCCGGTGGATTCTACGATAATCTCGGTGTGAACGGAGAACAACCCCACCTTGTGGGTCAGCACATGTGGCATGAAGATCCCGGGTTTGTAAATAACCCTATCAATTGGGTGGATAATGATGATGATCCCGACGACCGGCATTCCCAGCTTACCCACGCCCTGGCCAGGTATGATACACCGCTTGAAATGAAATGGTGCAATCTTGATAAAGATGCAGAATACAGGATCAGGGTGGTATATAACGGACCATTCGATATCCGGATCAGGTGCCAGACGGATGACGGGCTTATGGTCCATGATTTTATTGAAAAACCGGGTAATGATATCGTAAGTTTCCCTGTACCGGACGCATCAACGGCAGATGGTGAACTCATCCTGCGATGGTTCCAGGATACTTCCGATATCATGCGGGGGGTATCGGTCTCGGAGATCTGGCTGGAAAAAAACAGCTCGTATGGAATCATAGAATATCCACAATGACAAAAGGAGAATCTGTTATGAAGAGAAATGTAAACATACTTATAGCCGGTGCACTGTTTTCAGCTGTGTTCAGTACTGCAGTGAATGCCCAGAATAAAGTTGATGCTGAACATGTGATCGTATATTCCGGTGCCGACAGGTTTGCAGGTTGGCCGGCCAATTGTGCCGCAGAA
>CAZOXI010000621.1:0-2810 GCA_964583445.1 uncultured Bacteroidaceae bacterium
GCGTCTGCCAGGTGAGCATCCTTAGCGTGGTCAATTGTTCAGGATAGATCGCTCTACAATCCGGCGCCTGGTCAATTATTCATGATAGATCGCTCCACAATCCGGTGCCTGGACAATTATTCAGCATTGATTGCTTCACGCAGGCAGAGCTTTTCGTCCGGGAGTGTTTGCTACACCCGTGGTTCTCCTGGTCCGATAGTGCTTGCGCTGGTGGTGGCAGCTCATCGTCCGGGTGTAGATCCTTAACCTGCTTCTTTGTTGTTCTTCAATTGCTCCTTAATTTTCCTCGAGGTTTCCGTGGCTGCCAAGCCTCCTGATCCTGTGCATTTTAATGAGCATGGCATGGTGGAGCTCACTTTTCCTATGGTTTGAATCACCTGGTCGAGAGGAATCACATGATCATAGCCGGCTAATGCCATGATAGCTGATGAATAGGCGTTTACCGCGGCACTGATATTTTTTCCCAGGCAGGGAACTTCCACGCGGTCAGCCACCGGGTCACAAACCAGGCCAATCATGTTCTGAATGGCCATGGATGCCGCATGAAGTGCTTCCCTGGCCGATCCACCCATCAGTTGCACCAGCCCGGCAGCGGCCATGCCTGATGCGGCCCCGCATTCCACCTGGCAACCGTGTTCCTCCGCGGAGAATCCCGGACCCTGCGCAAAGAATACTCCCACCAGTCCGGCAGCAAACCAGGCATCGGTAATCGCCGCCTGGTCCGCTTCGATATCTTCGGCTACGGCACGCAGCACGCCGCCGACGGTACCGCACGAACCGGCAGTGGGAACTGCAGCGACAACCTCCATGGCACTCTTTGATTCCATAAGCGCAGTCACATAACTGATAATGCGATGCATAAAAGATGGTTGTATGCGACCTGCATCTTCAGCCCGCCCCACCAGGTGCGATTGCTGTTGCAATATACGGTCGTGGTATTCGGTTCCGCCCAACCCTGTATCAATGCTTTTATGGATGATGCGGATGATCTCCTGCATCTTCAGGACAAGTTCAGATTCTGCAAGGTTCGTGAGGCTTTGTTCATAGGAGCGCCCTAATTGCCCCAGCCCGGGATCCCCTTTTTCATTATCCAGGTATCTGATCAATGAAGGAAGGTCATTGAAAGCCATCACTGTCGGGTTGCACGGGATTACCGGCATGATCGGTTTGATCACTGACAGGTATTCCATGCCGGTTTCATTTTGAAGTTTCTTAAGAAATGCACCGGGAAATGGGGTGCATGTACTGATTACATGCAGGGTCGCGTCTCCTTGTTGTTCGGAGTTGTACTCAGCATCCCCGGGAATCATTTGATTGATGGTATTCAGCGCAACTGGCTTGCCATGGCTGCGCCAGAGTGCCACGTGTCGATCACCTCGCAGGCTGACCCGGAATATATCAACGGATTGAATCTCGAAGGCCCCTCCGCCGGTGGAAACTGCAAGGATCTGCAGCTTTTTTCCCGAACTGCCCCGGAGGGTCAGCCACACCGTGTTCGGATGAGAAGTGGGGAATGAACTGATCCTGTATTCAATATGGATTCCGCGCTTTTGGGCCAATGATGCTGTTGATTTCATCCGGTCGTCTGTAATCTCCAGTCCCAGCAATCCGCCGTCCATCCCGATCGTTGTTCCCTGCTCCCTGAAGTTAGGAGCCCATGCACCTGTACGGTCGAACTCTACCAGTGCCTTTTCCAGCCGGTCATTCAACAGTTCAACAGCGAGACGGGCAATACGCCATGATGCCGCGGTATGGGAACTGGAAGGTCCGCGCATTACGGGACCGATGACATCATTGAATACAGACGGTTGGTTGTTCATGGTTTGTAATTTAATCCATGTTGCTTCGTGGTGGTATTATCTGGCATATAATGAGGTTGTGTTCTTATTTGGCTACAGTTCTCATTCTTCATCGTCACCAAACCTTCATCTGCTAACTGAAAAGATCCAAAGCAGTTCCAAATGATTTTTCCAGCGATGCATTGTAGATATCCGTGGCTACCATAAAATCCTGGATGGCTACCCCCACACTTTTAAACACGGTAATCTCACTGTCAGATTTCCTGCCCTGGATGCGACCCATGCAATATTCTCCGATTTCACCCACGATATGATCTTTCTGTATAATACCTGCTGAAATTGCTTTAACAAGATCGCCACTCTCTTCCAGGCATGCTTTTTCTGTATCCACATACACCCTGGCATCTTTCAATACGTTTGGATCGAGCTCCTGCATATGCGGCTGAAATGAACCAATGGCATTGATATGTACACCCAGTTTAACTTCTCCACGGGTAAAAAGCGGTGAAGTTGCATTGGTGGCAGTACAAATAACATCCGCCATTTCAAGATCGGATGTACGTTTGGTATACAGACATTCTATATTGAACCGCTCAGCCACCTCCTGGCAGAATGTCCTGGCTGCTGCTTCGTTGGTGTCGTATACCAATACCCTGCGTATTTCTCTTTCACACAGCACTGCCTCCAGCTGTGTGCTGCCCTGCGTACCACACCCGAACAATGCCATGGTCGCCGCATCTTTCCGGGCAAAAAAACGTGTGGCTAACCCGCTGGCGGCACCCGTGCGAAGCGCCGTGAGGTATTCGCCGTCCATGATAGACAGCAGTTCACCGGATTGGGCATCTATCACCATAACGACACCCTGGATGGTGGGTACTCCCGGGATGACAACGCCCTCGCGCTGTGTAAGGAATTTTACCGTTACCTTTTGTTCCTGCTCCACAAATGCCGGCTTACACAACATGACCAGTTTCCCGTTTGGAAGGCGGATCGGAAGAGCACACGTCTGAA
>CAZOXI010000622.1:0-2810 GCA_964583445.1 uncultured Bacteroidaceae bacterium
TTTTGGTCTATATTGCAATTGAACCAGAAAAACAGGAGCCATGAACAGATCATTGCTGGTAGTCAGCGCCACGATCGCCTTCTTCCTCGTTACGATCAACGCTTGTAAAGACGACGAGCCATTTGTGAACATAAAAGTCATCGAATCTCAGATATACGGTGAGATCAAGACATTCCGTGAAGCCAATCAAATCACCGGTCCATTTGTCCAGAATTACCCAATGACGCGTGAAGCACAGCTATTCAGTGCAAAAATGGCAAGTGGTCTGAATGCTGTGGATACCGCGGGCATATCTGTACACTGGGATATCATTCATGACAAATTCGGGGGGTATAATGACATGACGCTGATTCAGAGCTCAACAAATGCCACTGCAGCGGCTATCGTGGAAAACTGGACAGAAGATCCTGATGATGCACAGCGCCTGCTGGGGGAGTACACGCAATGTGCAGTAGGTGTTGAATATGATGCAGACCAGGTAGCCTATATCACAGTGCTGATGATGAAAATTGACTCCTGAGAGGATCCGGAACCCAAAAAAATCTTAGATACATCGATACTTGGGTCGCCCTTTTGATATCGAATACGGAAGGGGATTCACCACGCATTCAACACACCTTACTATAGGAAGGCTTAAAGAAAAGGAACTCCAAAACATACCGTTCCATCCTCCGATTCCCCTCTGTTTTGATTACCTTTAGGATCAAAACAAAACACCTATGGACTATCGTATAGAAAAAGACACGATGGGCGAAGTGCAGGTTCCTGCCGACAAATACTGGGGTGCACAGACCCAGCGTTCGCTCAACAATTTCAAAATTGGAAATGTAAAGATGCCGGAGGAGATTATTCGGGCATTCGGATACCTGAAAAAAGCCGCTGCGGCAGCAAACCTTGATCTTGGGGTGCTGCCGAAGGAAAAGGCAGACATCATCATGCAGGTTTGTGATGAGATCATCGATGGCAAACTGAATGACCAGTTTCCACTGGTAGTTTATCAGACCGGATCGGGTACGCAATCCAACATGAATGTAAACGAAGTCGTGGCCAACCGTGCCCATGTGTTGCTGGGCAATACAATGGGAGAAGGAACGCGGCTGATCCATCCCAATGATGATGTCAATAAGTCACAATCGTCCAACGACACCTTCCCGACTGCAATGCATATTGCCGCCTACCAGGTATTGATGGAACGTACCATCCCGGGAGTGAAAGAACTAAGGGATACCCTGAAAGAAAAATCCAAACAGTTCATGGATGTGGTAAAGATCGGGCGCACGCACTTCATGGATGCCACTCCCCTCACCCTGGGACAGGAATTATCGGGGTACGTGTCACAGCTCGAGCATGGGCTCAAGGCACTGGTATTCTCTTTCGATCACCTTTCCGAGATTGCACTTGGAGGTACCGCAGTGGGCACCGGGATCAATACCCCGGAAGATTATGACCGTATCGTTGCAGCCTACATTGCGAAATACACGGAACTCTCTTTTGTCACCGGCTCTAATAAATTCGAAGGACTGGCGGCACACGATGCAATCGTGGAATCGCACGGGGCACTGAAGACCCTTGCTGTCAGCCTCATGAAGATCGGAAACGACATCCGTATGCTGGCCTCCGGACCACGTTGCGGGATCGGCGAGATCATCATCCCGGCCAACGAACCGGGTTCATCCATTATGCCTGGTAAGGTTAATCCTACGCAGGCAGAAGCCCTTACGATGGCGTGTGCACAGGTGATGGGCAACGATGTGACCATCAATATCGGCGGCAGTAACGGCCACTTTGAACTGAACGTGTTCAAGCCTGTCATGATCCACAGCTACCTGCAATCGGCCAGGTTAATCGGAGATGCATGTCTTTCTTTTAATGAAAACTGCGCAGTGGGTATCGAACCCAACCTGGAACGGATCAAAGAGAACCTGGATAACTCCCTGATGCTGGTGACGGCACTTAATACCCATATCGGCTATGAGAAAGCTGCCAAAATTGCCAAGAAAGCACACGAGGAAGGAACCACGCTGAAGGAAGCCGCCCTGGCACTGGAATACCTCACTGAGGCTGAATTCGACGAATGGGTGGATCCTTCGAAGATGATCGGGAAAAGGTAAACACATAACTTGCAAACGCTCCCTGGTCATATCTCGGGAAGTGCCCTCCCGGTATCCAGGTTTGTTGATGCTGTTCCAATTCCTATGATACAGTCCTGAGAGATACCATCCATCCCGGGCTGACTGCACTACCCGGTCTGTTCCCCAAAGGAGCAGACTGTCGTGTATGTGCCTGCATGGATGCAGCAAATGAGAAAATCCGGAGGGACGGTTTCCAGGGACGAAACATAGTATACTTCGCAAATATGATGTACAATATGAAACAAATTGTTGGCAGTCAGGCTGCATTGTAGTTACTTTGCTGCTTCTTAACCGAATCATATCAAAATGACTAAAAACCGACTATTTGATGATTTTCCACCGGTTGCTTCGGACGATTGGAAAGAGAAGATCATCGCTGATCTGAAAGGTGCCGACTACAACAAAAAGCTGGTATGGCGCACGGAAGAAGGATTTGATGTGCAGCCGTATTACAGGCAGGAAGATCTTGAAAATACGAATACCCCGACAGCAGGATCTGATCGCGCTTTGCCTGGAAATCAGCAGGGGAATACGTGGAAGATCCGGCAGGATTTTGTGGTTGATCCCGACCCACGTGACTGCAACACCAAAATCAGGAACATATTGGACCGCGGTGCAGAGGCTATCGGACTTGACTTCAGGAACATCGAAAAAACAGAAGCTGCGGACATTGCATCA
>CAZOXI010000623.1:0-2807 GCA_964583445.1 uncultured Bacteroidaceae bacterium
AGCACGGAGTCTTTGTCAGACGCCTCCGGTTCTTCGTATCCGGACGTACCTCTTGCGTGAGAACACAACTGTTCTGGGATGTTACACCGAACAGTGATTCTCCAAGTCCGAATTAGGAAGAGACACTGTGTATATATACAAAGGGTGCCTGAATCAGGCACCCTTTTTTTGAATAAGGCGATTGCTCATCTAGTCCTGATCAGATACCGTGAAATCTCTAAAGGTCCTGAAATATTTGCCTTCTCGGGTAACCCCCCGGATAGTGATTTCATAGATGCCCGGGACATCAGTTGTATAAAAATTGAAGGTATCTGATGCTTCAGCGGTGATGCAGAATTTCCAGTACAGTGTATTCCTCAGATCCGGAATATTGGGTGCAGAAGAAGTAGGGACCTTATCCATTGCCTTTGATTCGGAAAACATCCGGTAACTGATAAGTAGTCCGCTGGAGGGCAAGTCTACATAACCGAGGTCATCATTTTTTGAGACAATATTAATAATTCCACCAAATGTTACTTCGCCCCTTACATAAGGGGCATCGACAATCTCAATCCTGTCGATGTAACGCGGAGAAACTGCCAGTAACTTTTCAGCACTGAACATGGCAATTCCGTCAATCATAACCAAAGGATCATAGATATTCAGACCAGGATGTGAACCATGCATTCGAAAATATTTGCGACCATTTCGCTCCCTGACTGAAGCCTGGGGAACAAGCTCCCGGAAATATTCTTCCAGGTTCGGGAGTCTGATGTAATTTTCAAACCGGACGATGTATGCAGGTTTGCCATAGAAGAAGATGTTGCTTTTTTTTCTGTGCGTTTCCTGTTCAATGTTGCGGTTGCTATACTGCCTGCTGATCTGTGCATTGAGGGACAGATCAAAATATGTTTCCAACATTGAATCCGGTGGATTGAGAGGACGGGAGGGAAGAGGGATGAATACCTGGCTGAAATCCTTTTTCACAAGGATCTCATTCCCCGGTGTCCCTGCTTTCTGAGCAGAAAGGAAGAGTTCCTTCTCTCCGGACTGATCTTCGAAAGAAAAAAGGAAATCGCCCTTTTCGTCTGAGTAATTGCAATAAAATTCCCTCTCTGCATCCAGTGAAGATACATAGACAAGGGCGTATGGAACAGGCTGCCGGTCCTTACCATTAATTACTTTTCCTCCCAGTGAGATCCCCCTGGTTTCTGGCAGGTATTCCATACTATCCCTGTAGTTGACCGGAGTCAAAGAGGCTGCATAACGCTGAATTCCAAGAGTGCCTTTCCTACAGACTGATATTGAAAGGATAAGTTGTTCATTATTTCGGTTGTTAATGATCGTGGCATGAACCCGGCTCCTGGTTTTGTATTTCTTCTTATCAGTCTGCACAGTTATAAAGGGTCGGGTTGTATTTGCTGTTGTAGAATCCAAAACAATGGCTCTCTTGTCTGTTTTCCCGACCGGCAATATTTTGGAAGATCCAGGATTAATGACCTGTATTTCCAGGTAGCTGAAATATTCAGGTCCTGCATTACGCATATATCCTGAATATCCACGTAGGTAATAGGTCCCGGTTGCTATGCTGGATGGTATGTTCAGTTGACCTTCTCCACCCAGGCTGTCCAGGGATACTTTTGCAGCAGCATAAGCACGACCGGACGGTGAGATCAGCTCGGTATAATAGACAGTACTGAGGTCTGACACCCTTACTGAATCACTGCTCAGGTTGAGCACACCGAACCTGAGTGTTTCCCCTGTTATGTACACACTCCTGTCTGTAAAGAGCCTGTAATACTCGTAATTTCCACTTTTCTCCTGGTCCAGTTGCACCTGCTTTGCACCTTCAATGACAGGAACGAAATGTAAAAGTATAACGATCAGATGTATGTGTTTTTTATTCATCCTTATTGATCTCCTGTTTTATTCTATCCAATATTCAGGTGGTTCTCCCTGGCTGTTGTCATACTCCCTGCAGTCGAGACAATGGTGCTCAACTTCACCGAAATAGGTCTCACCGTCGTATGGCCATACTGCCCTGGAGAGGTATATTGGCAGATTATCCGTTGGGATGAAGTAGAGTCTTGGCATTTCGAATTGTGGAAAGCAGAAGATCTTCTCCTTTAGTTCCAGCCCTTCCACATCCTGTATGAAGATTCTCTTTTCAGTTACACCCGACACTGAAAAGTAACCGATTACCTGCTCATCCGGATTTTCCGTACTGCAAATATTGGATTGTCCCAATGCCGGTTGTTCATCGAAGATCCCGGAAGCGGCACTGTTGTTCTTAAGGTCGTTCCAATACTTGTATGCTCCTTCAGTAAGGGAATACTGCCTTACAAGCAGGCTGTAGTGGTGATTTAAACGCTGGGGTTCGTTGGAGATGAAGTTCAGCGGGTGGTGGCGGTATACCTCTCCTGAAAGATTATGGGTCGACTGTGTAAATATTTCATGGATCTGATTCGTGATCCAGCACTGCCTGTCTGACAATTCCGGGGGCAATGGTTGCAATATTCGGTCTTTTCCATAGATGAATCCCAGGTAATCCGGGGTCCTGAATTCATAGGTCTCAATCAACTCCCACCGGTAAAAAGAGAAAACCTCATCATCAATTTCATAATCGATATACATCCTGATCCCATTCAGGGAGTCTTCCTCATTCTGGCCATAGAAGGTTTGCAGTTCATAATAAAGGGCGTCAATGCCTTTTGAATCAATCATTGTCTCTCCGCAAGATTCATATACCTCCCCGTTTTCGGTAACAATGGTGAGACTGTAAGTATGACCCGGCATGAGAAAGCCTGCAGGATCACTGACAGTGTACT
>CAZOXI010000624.1:0-2807 GCA_964583445.1 uncultured Bacteroidaceae bacterium
GCGATTATCGGGTTCTGGTACTGGTGCACCGACCAGTTCATCGTTCAGCGGGTACTCTCAGGACGCGACCAGCGCCAGGCAAGGAGGGGCACCATCTTTGGTGCATACCTGAAACTTACCCCGGTATTTATTTTCCTTATTCCCGGTATGATCGCTTTTGCAATGACGCAGAAAATTGATCCGGAAACACAGCGTCCCATGCTGGACCTGGCAAGCAACGATGCCGCGTTTTCCACGCTCGTGAAGGAGTTGTTGCCCAAAGGATTCACCGGTATTGTTGTCGGTGGTATACTTGCAGCACTCATGAGTTCGCTGGCTTCGTTGTTTAATTCTTCGGCAATGTTATTTACTGTGGACTTTTACCAGAAATTCAAACCTAAGGCCACGGAACGCCATTATGTGATGGTCGGGCGACTGGCCACCATTGTGATTGTTATCCTTGGAATCCTCTGGATACCTGTAATGAAAAGCCTTGGAAAGGTACTCTATGCCTACCTGCAGGATGTTCAATCATTGCTAGCTCCGGGTATCGCTGCGGTCTTCCTGCTTGGCGTGGTAAGTAAACGTACCACACCCATCGCAGGTTTCACGGGCCTGGTGGTGGGATTCATTCTCGGGATGTTGCGCCTTGGCCTAAAAGTCTACTACGGGGATGCTGTGGGAGAGGGCTTTATTTACGACCTGATCGTGGCACCCAACTGGCTGCATTACGAGATTGCGCTGTTCTTCATCATCATTGTCCTGATGATGATTGTCAGTACCTTTACCGCAGCCAAGGATCCGGCTTCGATCGAGGGATTGTATTTCGGATCAGCATCAGCGGAACAGCGTGCGCTTACCCGCGCCAGCTGGAACAAATGGGATGTCATCAATTCAGCGATCATCATTGCATTCATTATCGGATTCTATATCTATTTCTGGTAAGCATCCGTATTTCTTAATTCAACATTTCTTAAAGTCAACATTTCTTAAAGTCAGCATTTCCTGAGTCAGCATTTTCAGACCAAATAGAAATTTTTAAGGGCAGTATCCATCCTGGTGGGTACTGTCTTTATGCTTACAGCTCTCCCAACTGCAGGTTATATTATAACCTTCCCTGAAAAACACTATGCGAATGTGAATTCTTTGCACAATAATGACGGTTTGATTATCTTTATGGTCGATGGGAAAATCATTCTTCATAGGGTCATGGGTCTTCATGCTGACAGCAATGGCTTCTGTTTCAGCCAGCGGGCAGGCAGATATCAGTGCAGATCGAATGATCGTCACTGAGCAGGATACAATTCCAGGCACAGTCAACTACAATGAATTGGACCAGGCAGCAGCAGATCTGGCTGTTTCAGACCAGGCAGCAGCTGATCTGACAGTATCTGACCTGGCAGTTTCAGACCAGGCAGCAGCTGATCCGGCGAATTCAATCCCGGGCACCAACGATCCGGTGAACCGCATCTGGAAGGAGATCGACAACAATAATTCCAGCGTGGATCATGCAATAACTTCGAAAGCAATCAAACCCTGGTCATTCACAAGTCAACTGGGTACGTCCTATATTTTCTCGCCTTATTTTGGTTCTGCAATGAATATGTTTGCAGCCCCGCAGGTGAATTATGCACCAACCGGGAAACTGGCATTCCACGCAGGGGTTTCTGTGGGCCGGACCGTTCCTGTAACCAGGTTGATTGACGAGGAAGCACCTGTCAATGCAGGGATGACCAATATGTCGACCTATGTCGCTGCATCCTACCGGCTTTCCGAAAACCTTGTCGTTCACGGTGCCGGAACCAAAAGTGTTTTGTTGGTGCCGGTCGACGGGAAACTGCAATCGATGAACTTCAATGATATTTCCATTGGGGCCACCTACGATTTTGGTAATTTTTCCATCGGGGCCAATATCCACCGGTCCGATGCACCCGGATACATGTCCCCCTTCGGCGGAGGAAGCAACATGTATGGTGCACCCCTCTTCTGGTAAGTCATCACTTTTTTATTGGATTACCTGCCTCCCATACAAGACATTGCGAAATATTTCCGACTTCTGCCAGGAGAGGATCTCATATGGAACCCGCATCATGGGCATTGCTGTTTTAAATGGAGCAATGGCAGGGAAGACCAGGGTGTTATTTTCTGATAGCAGATCAACCTAGGGGTGATGGCTGAATTGCATTTCCGGGAAATGATTTTCCCAATGCCGGGCTGTGGTTTTCATATTCCTTTGGTTTGTTATATCTTCGAACCAAATTAATACATAGAGATTTTATGACACGAAGAGGTGTATTTGTGCTGGCCCTGGTAATCGCAGTGCTTCCAGTTACGGCCCAGAGAAAAGTGAAACTCAAGACCCAAGCAGACAGTCTTTCATATATGGTGGGCATAAGCATGTACCAGGGGGCGCAGCAATTCCAGCTCGATCTGGACTATGATATGGTAGCAAAGGGATTCCTGGCGGCGGCAGACAGCAATGCAGTGGTGGATGGTGAAACAGCCAACAACTATCTCAGGGGGGCTGCGGAACAGGCTCAGACGGCAGCAATGGATAAGACCAAAGAGGAAGGAAGAAAATTCCTCGAAGAGAACAGGCAGGCTGAAGGTATTATTGAAACCGGGTCGGGGCTGCAGTACCGTGTGATTGAAAAAGGAGAGGGAGCATCTCCGTCCGCTGACGATGAGGTGGTCGTTCATTATACAGGCTATTTGCTGGACGGTACAAAATTTGATTCCTCCCACGACCGGGGTGAGCCCGCTCAGTTTCCTGTGAACAGGGTAATACCAGGCTGGACCGAAGTATTGCAATTGATGAAGCCGGGAGC
>CAZOXI010000625.1:0-2806 GCA_964583445.1 uncultured Bacteroidaceae bacterium
ATTTGCTTCCTTTTTTGATGATGGCCGTGTAAATTCCGTTTTCTGAACTGATGGTGATCCTGTCACTGACGGCGTCATAGTCGAGTGTGATGCGCTCTCCGGAATCCTGATCGATGATGGTAATACTGAAATCTTCCTCGCTCAGCCGCGTGAGTGCTTTGGCCACTGTCTCATCCCGCGGGATGATCTCGATGTACCAGATATCCTTACCGCCCACACCCTTTTTATTCCGCATGCTATAGATGCCACTGTACCCGTCTTTGACAGGTATAAAAAACAGATTATCGTTGGTAGTATTAATAGGATAGCCAATGTTGAAGGCATAGCCGTAGGTGCCATCCTTTCTGACGTCGCATTGGAAAATATCATATCCACCCATGTTGTAATGACCTTTCGAGCTGAATATGAGCTGCTTGCCGTCAGGACTCAGGTAGGCTGATGTTTCATCGGCCTCTGTATTGACCTGTGCTCCGGCATTCACCGGATCGGACCAGCTGCCGTCGGCCAGCTTTTGACTGAGCCAGATATCCAGCCCTCCGACAGATCCCCTGCGGTCACTGGAGATAAACATGGTCTGGCCGTCAGGAGAGAATGAGGCATGGTCCTCGGTGAAATTTGAATTGGCATCCCCTTCCACCGGCTCCGCTTTGCTCCAAATGGTCCCGTTGTATTTGCTATAATAGATGTCACTGTCAAATTCGAACTGCTTGATCAGCAAGAGTTCGGTGCCGTCGGCTGAAAGTCCTGTCGGGATCATGTCACCGTCGGATCCAACCTGCGGGGTAATGTTCACCGGGTCCGACCATTTTCCATCCTGTTTAATGCTCATCATGATCGCCTCGTAAAATTTCTGGCTGTTCAGCCACACCAGCACATTTTCATTGGCGGAGATCACGGCGTTGTATTCTTTCCCGGCGGTATTCAACGGCTCTTCGAAGCAGAACTTGTAGATATCCAGTGCTGCATCCTGGATGATCTTGGCACGCTCCACGGCTTTGATCTCTTCTTCGGTGATCCTGACGTTATAATGCTTTTCAAAGTTCTTAACCGACATGAACGTTTCATATGCTTCAAGGGCCTCTGCGAGCTGGTTGTTGATGCGGTAAGCGTTTCCGAGGAAAAACCAGGTATGGTGTGGTGCATCTTTTTCCTTGTAATAGTTTTTACGGTATCTGAGCGAGGTGTTCTCCGTGGCTTTCAGGAAGTGTTCAATAGCTTCGTCCTGCTCTCCCTCGATATTCAGGTAGGCCATGCCCAGTTTAAAGTGGGCATTGTGATTATCCGGTTCCAGTCTGAGCAGCTGCCCGTAGAGATATGCTGCTTCCTGGTACTCTTCCCGTGCAAAGAAGTAATCACCGTCCTCGAAAAGTTCTTCCGGTGATTCATCTTGTCCAATAAGTTGCAGGGTGCAAGCGGTGACAAAGGTCAGTATAAGCAGGCTGTATTTCACTTGGTTGAGATTATTTGATGCATCCTGTATCTCTGTGGTGTAACTTTAATTTTATACCAGGTACCAAATTAAATATATGTTGTGATCCTTGTTAACAGGGACCTGATACCTCATTAATGATAACGCTCATCGCAAAATAAAGATATGAAAAATATTAAAATTGTCGCGCAGCGCAGCTTACTATTCCTTGTTTATACACCGAATCAACTGTGAAGGTTGCATTTAAGACACGGGTTTTCAAAAAAAAAGGCCGGAAGAGCCGGCCTTCTGCAGGTTATTCTTTCAATTTTAGATGATCAGGTACTTCGATGTCCTGTATTTCAATGAGTACTCCTCCCTGAACGGAGACATTGAAGTGCACGCGACGGTTCAGTTCTCTGCCTTTCGGCGCATCCCTACCATCCGGGGTGGTGTTCCTGGCGGCCGGTTTCTTTTCGCCCCTGCTGGTGGTTGTGAGCCTGTCGGCATTGATTCCCTGTGCGACCAGGTACTCCGCCACTGCATCAGCCCGTTGTTTTGCAAGCCGGTTATTATATGCATCCGGACCCATGGAATCGGTATGTCCTACCACCTCCAGTTCAATGTTCGGGAACCGTTTCATAATTGATGCAAGTCCGTTGAGTTTCTCTTTTCCTTCACTGCCCAGCGCATAACTGTCGAAGCCAAAGAATACCGGTCTGATCATGTAGGTCTCTTCGGCCATTTCTTCAATTACTTCCTCTTTCACCTCCTCGACCACCTCTTCCTCCACGGCCTCTTCAGCCACTTCTTCAGCTGCTTCTTCGACCGTTTCCGTCACCTCTTCTTTCACTTCTTCGGCAAGCATCTCTTCCTCGGCTTTTTCTTTTTTCGGAAGTTCTGTCTCGAAGGCAACCGCTACAGGTTGTGCCGATTCGGGGATCCATTCGAACCTGAAGATTTCCACCTGGTCGGCTTCGCCTTTCGAATACATGGTGAGGGCATCTTCCATTTCCACTTCTTTCGGTATAAAAGCAAAATCATCATCGGTGGTGTTCAGTGGGTATTCCAGGTGGACGGGTGCACTATAACTACCATCATCATTTATGGTAACGTAGAATACGTCAAATCCACCCAGCCCGGGATGCCCCTGTGAACTGAAATAAAGCCTTGTACCGTCGGGACTGACAAAAGGGTTGTCCTCGTTGAGCGGGGTATTGATATGTTCGCCCAGCAGGATAATATCACTCCAACCTTCTTCCGTTCGCTCCGATTTGAATATGTCCATGCCCCCGACGGATTCTCTCCTGTTGCTGGTAAAATAGATCGTGTTGCCATCCGGTGTGAAACATGCATGCGATTCGTAATACCGCGAATTGATTAGATCGGAAGAGCGTC
>CAZOXI010000626.1:0-2799 GCA_964583445.1 uncultured Bacteroidaceae bacterium
CCCTACCACCGTGGAGCCATTCAACGGTGCTGCCACAGGAACCGGCGGTGAGATCCGCGACCGGATCGCCGGGGGTAAAGCGGCCATCCCCATGGCAGGGACAGCAGTATATATGACCTCCTACCCGAGGCCCGGGGGGGCCAGAAGCTGGGAAAAAAACATGGAGGAACGGCCCTGGCTCTACCAGACCCCGGAAGAGATCCTGATCAAAGCTTCCAATGGCGCAAGCGATTTCGGAAACAAGTTCGGTCAGCCGCTGATCTGCGGCAGCCTGCTTACCTTCGAGCACCAGGAAGACCTGGGAAAACAGGGATTCGACAAGGTGATCATGCTGGCCGGAGGCATCGGCTTTGGCAAGAAACAAGACGCACAGAAGGATACGCCTGAAAAAGGCGACCTGGTGGTGCTGCTGGGTGGGGACAACTACCGCATCGGCATGGGTGGCGGGGCGGTCTCTTCAGTAGATACCGGTCAGTTCGACAATGCCATTGAACTGAACGCCGTGCAACGTGCCAACCCGGAAATGCAAAAAAGAGTCTACAATGCCATCCGCGCACTCGCCGAATCGGAACAAAACACCATCGTCAGCATCCACGACCACGGGGCGGGCGGACACCTGAACTGTCTTTCGGAACTGGTAGAAGAAACCGGCGGGAAAATCGACCTGGACCAGCTGCCTGTGGGTGATCCCACGCTGTCGGCCAAGGAGATCATCGGGAACGAATCACAGGAGCGCATGGGACTGGTACTGAAGGTGAACGATATCGATGAGCTCCGGCGCATCGCAGAACGGGAGCGGGCCCCGCTGTATGTGATCGGGGAGATCACGGGCGACCACAAATTTGTTTTCGAAAGCAGTTCCACAGGTGAGAAACCGATGGACCTGGAACTGGTGGACATGTTCGGGAAACCACCCAAAACCGTCATGCAGGACCGGAACGTGCAAGCGCAGTACAAGGCGTTTGATCCGGACCCGCTGAAGATCGACAGGTACATTGAAGAGCTGCTGCAGATCGAAGCGGTGGCATGCAAGGACTGGCTCACCAACAAGGTGGACCGTTCTGTCACCGGAAAAGTGGCAAAACAGCAATGTGCAGGGGAACTGCAGCTGCCCCTGAACAACCTGGGCGCCGTGGCACTCGACTACCGCGGGAAAAAAGGATATGCCACCGCGATCGGACATGCACCCATTGCCGGACTGGTGGATGCGGCAGCGGGAAGTGTGCTTTCTATCGCCGAGGCCCTGACCAACATCATCTGGGCACCCATGCCCGCCCAGCTGAAAAGCATCTCGCTCTCCGCCAACTGGATGTGGCCCTGCAGGAACGAAGGCGAAGATGCCAGGCTCTACCGGGCCGCAGAAGCTGCCAGCGCATTCGCCATTGCCCTGGGCATCAACATTCCCACGGGAAAAGACAGTCTCTCCATGACACAGAAATACGGGGATGATGTGGTGAAAGCTCCCGGTACCGTGATCATTTCTGCTGCAGGAGAAGTAACCGATATCCGCAAGATCGTTGAACCCGTGATGAAGAACGATCCGGATACCAGGCTGATTCACATCGACCTTTCATCCGATGACTTCAAACTGGGCGGCAGCTCTTTCGGTCAGACCGTCAACCACCTGTTTAACGAAACGCCCACGGTAAAGGATCCCGCATACTTTAAAAAGACCTTCATCCTGGTGCAGGCATTGATCGAAGACGGGAAAATACTCTCCGGTCATGACATCAGCGCCGGGGGGATGATCACCACCCTGCTGGAGATGTGCTTCGCCAATGCTTCAGGAGGTGCTGAAATTGACATCACGCACTATGCTGCATCTGCCCCGGAGGTGCTCTTCAGTGAAAACCCGGGACTGGTCATCCAGGTAAAGGAATACGATCTGGTGGCTGCGCTGCTGGAAAAAGAGGGCATCCGGTTCCAGGTGATCGGTCGACCGGCGGCAGACATTTCCTCTGAAGGAAAAACGGTAGATGACAGTTCTGCAGAAATCAGATCCTCAGCAGGCAAGCCATCAGAAACCTCCGGAAGCAGCGCAGCGGAAGGAAGGCTTGCGGAAGACGGAGTAGCCGAAAGCAGTCCCCCGGGAGGAAGGACCGGGGAAAACAACCCGACCGAAAGCCGACCCACTGAAGAAAGATCAGAAAAAAACAGTTCGACGGAAAGAAGATTATTGACCCTCATCATGAACGAAAAAACCTGGGTACTGGATATCGATGCGCTGCGCGACAAATGGTTCCACAGCTCTTACCTCCTCGACCGGAAACAATCGACAGAGCAACTGGCAAAGGAAAGATACACCTCCTACAGCAAACATGCGCTGAACTTCAGGTTCAACGATTTCAAAGGGACCTTTGCCTCCCTGGGGATCGACCCGGACCGTCGCAAACCTTCCGGCGTCAAAGCAGCGATCATCAGGGAAAAGGGTGTGAACGGTGACCGTGAAATGGCCTACCTGATATACCTGGCAGGATTCGATGTGAAGGATGTGCACATGACCGACCTGATCGCGGGAAGGGAGACCCTTGAAGACATCAATTTTATCGTTTTCGTTGGCGGTTTCTCCAACTCCGATGTGCTGGGTTCTGCCAAAGGTTGGGCCGGTGCATTTAAATATAATGAGCAAGCGCGGATCGCTCTGGAAAAATTCTACGCACGCAACGATACCCTGAGCCTCGGCATCTGTAACGGTTGCCAGCTCATGGTGGAACTGAACCTGGTAACGGGCATTGCCGCCCCGGCACCGAAGATGCTGCATAACTCCTCCGGGAAATTCGAATCTGGATTCCTCTCTGT
>CAZOXI010000627.1:0-2788 GCA_964583445.1 uncultured Bacteroidaceae bacterium
AAAAATAAATTTGAAGCGGAATCGCTGAGTCCGGGAGATCATGTGCCTCATTGATGCCAAAAATGCTGCACACCAAATGTTGTCAATCTAACATTCTATACATCCATCTGTTAAATATTATATCTTTGCACTAAATCTTTAAAATAGCATATGAGAATACAAAAAATACACCCGGAAGAAGCATACAATTTCAACATCATTATCGGTGACCAGCATAGTGATTTCTCAGAATATGCCGGGCCTAAAACTGAATACATAAAGAACAGGGTCGCAAATGACAAAGGACTGACCCTCCTCACCGACGGGGATACAATTACAATGTTCCAGGTATTGAAAAAAGAGGAAAAACCGGAGCACGAACTGATTGAAAATGCACGTGCAGCTGCGCATACCATACACAAAACCCTCAGTGACCTGGATGCCACATCTGTCCTCCTGATCAACAACGGGGTAAGCAGCAAGCAGTTGCTTGCCTACGTGGAAGGATTATGGCTGACCAACTACAGCTTTGAAAAATATTTCACAAAGCACGATGAACCCCCATTTACACTCGAAACCACTGCCGTAAGGTGTGACAAGGTAACCGAAACAGACCTGGATCACCTCACTATTACCCTGGAGGGTACATTTTTCAGCAGGGACCTCGTGAATGAACCACTCTCCTACCTTACCGCCACAAAGCTGGCCGAGGAGATGCAGGAAAAAAGCAAAGAAGCAGGGTATACCATCGAAGTATTCAACAAGAAAAAAATAGAATCACTGCGCATGGGAGGGCTACTGGCTGTAAATAAAGGAAGTATCGATCCCCCGACCTTCTCCATCCTGGAATGGAAGCCCGAAAATGCAATCAATGAAAAGCCGTTTGTGCTGGTCGGAAAAGGCATTGTTTATGATACAGGCGGACTGAGCCTGAAGCCCACTGCTGACTCCATGGATTACATGAAATGTGACATGGGAGGGGCTGCCGCAGTAGCAGGTGCCCTGTACACCATTTCGAAAGCGAAACTTCCGGTGCATGTCATCGGACTGGTCCCGGCAACGGATAACCGCCCGGATGGTAACGCATATGTACCCGGTGATGTGGTAGAGATGTACGATGGCTCTACTGTTGAAGTGCTCAACACCGACGCTGAAGGAAGAATGATCCTGGCCGATGCGCTCAGCTATGCGAAACAATACGATCCCGAGCTGGTGATCGAGCTTTCAACACTCACCGGATCGGCCCATGCAGCTGTTGGCAAATACGCCATCGTGGGCATGGGGAATGCAAGTTCAGCTACCATGAATGAGTTGAAAACATCGGGCTTCAATACGTTTGAACGTATCGCAGAATTTCCTTTCTGGGATGATTTCTCTGAATTGCTGAAATCAGATATCGCCGACCAGAAAAATATCGGAGGAAAATACGCCGGAGCGATCACGGCCGGAAAATTTCTGGAAAAATTTACCGACTACCCATATATCCACCTGGATATTGCAGGACCTTCATTCAACAAATCACAGGATAACTACCGTGGAAAAGGAGGTAGCGGGGTTGGCACGCGGTTGCTATTCGACTTTTTCAGAAACAGAACTTCATCAACAGCATCATGAGCAATAAAATTACAATAGGAATCTCACACGGGGACATCAATGGAATCAGTTACGAAGTGATTCTAAAATCCCTGGAAGACAGCAGACTGCTGGAACTGTGCACCCCGATCATCTTTGGGTCCCCCAAGGTAGCAGCGTACCACAAAAAAGCCCTCAACCTGGAAGATATCAACCTGAACAATATCCGATTTACCGGGGAAGCCCATCAACAACGCATCAACATCATCAATTGTATTGACGATAATATCCGCGTGGAATTGGGCAAATCTACCCAACAGGCAGGTGAATCATCCTATGTCGCCCTGAAGTCTGCAGTGTCGGACCTGCGGGAGGAGACAATCGATGCGCTCGTCACCGGTCCGATCAACAAGCAGAATATTCAGAGCGAAAATTTCAGGTACAGCGGACATACAGAATACCTGATGGATGTGTTCGGTGTGGATGATGTACTGATGCTCATGGTCAGTGAATACATGAAAGTAGGGGTGGTGGCAGGGCACGTACCTGTGTCGCAGCTGGCATCATTCATCACGAAGGAAAAGGTGCTTTCCAAGATCAGGATCCTCAACCAGTCCCTCCAGAAGGATTTCAGTATTGGTAAACCAAGGATCGCCGTAATTGGCCTCAATCCGCATGCCGGTGACGAGGGACTGCTGGGGAATGAAGAACAGGAAGTAATCCTCCCTGCTATGGAAGAGGCAAAAAAACACAATACCCTGGTATTCGGACCCTTTCCTGCAGATGGCTTTTTCGGATCGGGTGCATATGCAAAATACGACGGGATCCTGGCCATGTACCACGACCAGGGGCTGATTCCATTCAAGACCATCTCAAGGGATGAGGGTGTGAACTACACAGCCGGCCTCCCGGTGGTGCGTACCAGTCCTGCCCACGGGACTGCATATGAACTGGCAGGAAAAGGAGAGGCTGCTTTTGCATCGTTCCGTAATGCGATCTACCTGGCCATCGATATCATCAGGAACCGCCAGATGTATGACGAGATAAATGCAAACCCGCTGCGCTCCAGCTACCAGTCAGGTTCAGACAAGGATGATGATTTAAGGGACCTTTCCGAACAATAATACCGGTACCTGTTATGGAACCAATCGTCTTTCGCAGATGGAGCAACAAGAATTATGCGGTACTGGCCACTTTCCATAAAGTCATCCGCATTGCTACCCTGAGCCTTGCATAC